>DATGTY010000049.1:0-3145 GCA_035301605.1 Chitinophagaceae bacterium
TACATCCATTACCAAGTAAGGATTCCGAATAGAGATATCAAACCAAAATTATCCGGAAATTATCTATTAAAAGTATATGTAAATGAAGGAAAAAAGAAACTGGCTTTTACCCGAAGACTCATGGTCACACAAAATAAAGCAATTGTACATGGAGAAGTCAAACAGCCAACCAATCCAAGAGTTTTTAAACGTTACCAAAGAATAGATTTTGACGTCAATCTACAAGGACTTTTTGTCAATAACCCCTTATCTCAGGTGAAGGTATTCATATTGCAAAATGGACGCTGGGACAATGCCATAAAAAATTTAAAACCTACTTTTATCAGAGGAGATAAATTGGTCTATAACACTGAAGACCAAAGCATATTCCCCGCCATGAAAGAATGGAGATGGGCAGATTTGAGAAGTTTCAGATTACAAACAGAAAGAGTAAAAGGTATTGTAAATTCACAAAACAGCATAGATGTTTTTCTAAAGACCGATTTTAATCGTTCGCAAAGACCCTATTCTTACCGAAAAGACATCAATGGTCATTTCATTCCCGATATTATGGAAAGCGGATATAACCCAAATTATGAAGGGGAGTATGCGAAGGTTCATTTCTATTTCTCAACTCCACATCCATTTCCTGACAGCAAAGTCTATGTTTTTGGAGAAATGACTAATTACGAATGCAGTAAAAAAAATGTAATGACCTATAACCCGACGAAAAAAATATATGAAACGACACTTTATTTAAAACAGGGGTATTATAATTACATTTATGGTATTATTCCCGATGGAACACATCAGTTATTACTTAAAAGTACCGAAGGGAATTGGTGGGAAGCCAAAAATAATTATACCATTTTGGTGTATTACCGACCTTTAGGAAAAAGAGCGGATCGCTTAATTGGTATCCGCTCTATAAGTACGATGGAAAAGCTATAAACTAGCTGCAAGTATCAAAGATTATTGTCGTTTCAATAAGATTCGTGTTGCTCTGTCAAAGGTTATATAATTGTATATCCAGTTAAAAAATACAATGACCTTATTTCTAAAGCCCATCAAAAAGGCCAAATGAACAAAAATCCAAATTAGCCAGGCTACAAAACCGGTCAGATGAATATTCCCAATATCAACAACAGCTTTATTCTTTCCGATAGTTGCCATGGATCCTTTATCCCAATATTTAAAAGCTTGTGGCTTTTGTTTATTTTCAATACGTTGTAAGTTTTCCGCCAATAACTGACCTTGCTGAATAGCTACCTGTGCCAGCATGGGATGACCCTTAGGACGATCACGATCTGTCGCTATTTGAGCCACATCTCCAATAGCAAAAATATTATCACTGCCAAACATCAGGTTAAAATCATTCACTTTTATCCTGTTTCCTCTTACCAAACCTTCTTCTGGAAGCCCACATGGTGCATTTCCCTGAACGCCTGCACTCCAAATAAAATACTTAGAATAGAGAACGGAGTCATCCGCCAGCGTAACTTTTGTTCCGTCATAATCCTTTACCAGAGTGTTTAACTTCACCTTCACTCCCATTTTCTTCAGATGCTTCAATGTAGATTCTGAAGCTTTGTTACTCATCGCAGACAGTAATCTGGGTGCGCCTTCTATCAAATGGATAGACATCAAATCGGGAGAAAGTTCAGGATAATCCTTTGGAAAAATTTTTTTCTTAAATTCTGCCAACGCTCCAGCCAATTCCACTCCGGTAGGTCCTCCTCCGGCAATCACAATATTTAGCGCAACTTGCTTTTCTTTACTATCTTTCAGAAGCAGCGTATCTTCAAGCCCTTTCAATCCAAAGTTCCTAAGTCCTATAGCCTGATACAATGTCTTCATTCCTTTAGCATGGGTTCTAAAATTATCATTGCCAAAGTAATTTGCTTTACTTCCTGTTCCAATAACCAGGTAATCATAATTAAGATTGCCTATATTGGTTTCTACGTAATTCTCTTCAGAATTTACTTCCTGTACTTCTGCCAGCCTAAAATAAAAATCCTTCTTATGTGCAAAAATACCTCTTACCGGAAAAGCAATACTACTCGCCTCCAGACCCGCTGTAGCAACCTGATACATAAGAGGTTGAAACAGATGATAGTTTGTTTTATTAATTAAAACTACTTGAAAAGGCTTATTCTTTAATTTTTTTACTAAATTTATGCCTCCAAAGCCCGCACCAATAATTACCACTCGAGGTAATGGGCTGTCCGGAATATTCAGCTGATTAACCTTTCGGTTAACGACTTTAAGCTGTTCTTTGTCCGGTCTTTTTATGTTTGTTGCACTTTGTATCATTGCATCTCCCTTTTGAGGCCGCAAAGGTAAGATGAATAGTTGTGATTTTAGATATTTTTTTTATTGCCATAAGAAAAAAATAAGCTTCATTTCTACCTCTTTTTTATAAAGGAAATAAGCCAAACAACCAGTAAGCTCCGGCTGCAAGCACACCACCTATTATGGGGCCCAAAACAGGCACAACCGCATATTTCCAGTCGCTGTTTCTTTTCCCTTTAATCGGTAAAATAGAATGCATAATTCTTGGACCCAGATCACGTGCCGGATTAATTGCATAACCGGTAGGTCCACCTAAAGATAAGCCAATAGCAAAGACCAATAACCCCACAGGAAGAGCTAAGCGCAACAATACATCCTGATGAGAATCTCCTATATAAGTCAAAGGCACCAAATAAATAATGCCTAAAACCAAAACAAAAGTTCCGATTATTTCAGTCAGCAGATTATGCCAAAAGCTCCTAATCTCCGGCATGGTAGAGAAAGTAGAGAGCACAGCATCTGGATCATTCACTTCATCATAGTGTTTCTTATAGGTTGCCCATACAAGAAAAGCACCAATCATGGCTCCGATCATCTGAGAGATAATATAGGGCACCACCTGTGCCCAACTAAATTTACCGGCAATCGCCAAACCAATCGTCACCGCCGGATTAATCATTGCACCGGAATACACTGCCATACAAAAAACGCCAACAAAAACAGCCATTCCCCAACCAAAAGTAATAACAATCCAGCCTCCATCATGACCTTTAGTCTTCTTCAACAAAACATTGGCCACTACACCATTCCCTAGTAAGACCAAAATTGCAGTACCTATTATTTCTGCTAAATATGCTTGAAAATCCATATAATT
>DATGTY010000050.1:0-2232 GCA_035301605.1 Chitinophagaceae bacterium
TTTTACATTCGATGGATAGTTTGGATTGTGGAAGTTTTTACTGGGCTTTTCAGGAAGATCTGAGAAAAAGAAGCTACTTTGGTGTGTTGAGTAGGTAGTAGAGATACGCTGTAATGGCACGTACCCTCCTCAAAAGTTTGAATAAAGGAATGAAGAGGAATAGGACGGTTATTAAGAGAATATTTTTTATTATGTGAAAATATTCCATATATTTATACTCTATTTGACTAAAAGAATTGTGGATGAATCCTTCTTTATCTAATAAAAAATATTTATTCAGACGAATTGCTGCCGGGGATGAACATGCTTTTCGGGAGGTTTTTCATGCGTGCAATCGTCATAAGATATATCCCTTTGTTTTTAAGTTAACTCGTTCTAGAACGGTGACCGAAGATATTGTGCAGGAAACCTTTCTCAAGTTGTGGATACATAGAAAAGAAGTAGGAGAAATGGAATATCCATTATCCTGGTTGTATAAAGTAGCCTCTAATTTGTCGCTTTCTTGGTTACGTTCACATGCCGCCGAAGTGCAAAGAATGCAAAAGATGAAAGTGGCAGGTCACACTAAAAAGGAGCGGATTGTGGAACAATTGTCCTTCAAAGAAACACAATTACTTCTTTCTCAGGCGGTCAAAAAATTACCGCCCAGGCGCAAACAGATTTATAAACTGAGCAGAGAGCGAGGGTTGAGTCATAAAGAAATTGCAGAACAGCTGCAGCTCTCTCCAAACACCATTAAAAATCAGATGGTAAGTGCACTGAAGTTTATCAAAGATTATTTACACCAATATGGAGGAATTACTGTTCCTATACTAATTCTACTTTTTACACTCTAATAAACTTTTTCAAAATAATTTACTTCTTGAATAGTCCCTTTTCCTTTTTGCTGCGTTTTATATATAGGAAGAGGATGGTAAGACGTTGATTTTTTGACCGCTAAACCGTCGGGTTGTCCGGTCTCTTTCTACCTTAACTATGGAGAATAAAAGAGAAATTAAATATTTGCTGGAACGTTATATTCAACAAGAGGCGACAGAAGAGGAATATAATCGACTCTTGAAGTTCTTAAATGATAAAGACAAATCGGATGATTTTGTTGCATTGTTTAATCAACTTATTGCAGCAGAATCCGCTGAGGAAGAATATGATAGAGATTATTGGGATCAGGTGGTTTCTCGTATTCTTTCTGAAACAAGAAAAGAGGAAGTAGAAGTGAAGGAGAAGTCCTTCTTGGTTCATAGAAGAAAAAAGCCCCTGTTTGTGGGAATTGCAGCGGCGATCATTTTGTTAATAGGGGTAGGGTGGTGGCTGAATGCACAAAAAGTTGCTTCTAATTCTATAGATCTTGTTTCAAATGTAGATTCGGCAATACAAACGATTAGGCCGGGAGGAAATAGGGCAATGTTGACTTTAACGAATGGGAAAAAGGTGATTTTGGATAGTTCAAATATGGGACTTGTTTCCATACAAGGTGGTCAAACCAAGGTGATTAATTTAAAGCGAGGTTTGTTAAGTTATAATGGCGATAGGAGAAATGATAACGAGCGTAAAGAGATTCAATATAATACAATCACTACTCCTCGAGGAGGACAGTATAAAATTATATTGGCAGATGGAAGTAAAGTCTGGCTGAATGCTGCTTCTTCCATGCGTTTTCCGGTCGTCTTTTCCGGAGAAAAAAGAGCCGTTTACATAAAAGGAGAAGCTTATTTTGAAATAGCCAAGAATGAAAAGAAACCTTTTGTTGTATCTGTAAATGACAAAATAAAGGTAGAAGTATTGGGAACACATTTTAATGTGAGAGCTTATGAAAAAGCCTCGGTTATTAAGACTACTTTATTAGAAGGAAAGGTAAAAGTGTCATCAGTAGCAGTAGGCAGTGAGTTTACCAACCACGAGCAATATGCAGTATTGAAGCCGGGACAAGCAGCTAGCATTGTCAATGGGATGAATGAAATCAGCGTAGGAGATGCTAATGTGAATGAAGCCGTGGCTTGGAAAAATGGATTATTTCAATTTTCGAATACCGATATTGCAACGATTATGGGGAATATTGCGCGTTGGTATGATGTGCAGGTTAGTTATCCTGATGGGGTGCCTCACGGACGTATTACCGGAAAAATTCCTCGCAATACAGATCTTGATAATGTGTTGAAGATTATGCGGTTGAGTGGAGTGCATTTTGAAGTGAAAGGGAGGACAGTAATAGTTTTGAATGGTGGTTTCGGCTCC
>DATGTY010000051.1:0-7673 GCA_035301605.1 Chitinophagaceae bacterium
TGTGTATCCACGTTACATTCCGGCATACCGGAGGTGTTCCCCGATTGTTCTCAATCCTTTTTGGCAGAAGAAAAAAATATAGATAATATCGTGCAAAAAATGGAAGCCTTATTATCCTGCTCTGTTGAGAAACTCCAGAAGATTTCTCAAGCTGGGAGAGAAAAAATAATGCAGGATTTTAATATAGAAAAGGAAGCTAAAAAGCTTATTCAAATTTATCATGATAGTTTGGCATGATTCTAAGAGAGAGATGATGAATTTATGAAAAAGAAAAAAGTACTTTTATTTAATGCAGTGCCAACAAATAATGGCGATGCAGCCTTAGTGTTTTCTTTGTATGATTTATTAGAACAGAAGGGATTTGAAGTGTCAATCGCTTCAAATCATTATGATTTAGTGGCTCCGGTTTATGGTGGAGCGTATAAAATAGTAAAGGAATTAGGTAAATATAAAATATCAAACAGAATAAGGTTTTCTTCTACGTTTCTTACGGCATTATTTACGCCATTGTTTTTTCTGCTTTCTAAGGCATTCATTCGAACGAATGTATTAATTGCCTGCCCTGGCGGTTATATAAATAGTTATTATGGATTTTCTAAAATAGCAGTGACATTAATGATGGGAAAGTTGCTGGGTAAGAAGACGGCGATTTATTCTCAGTCTATCGGTCCACTGAATAGTAAAGATAAAAAGTTAATGAGGTGTATGTATAAGTTTGTGGATGTTATCTATGTAAGAGATGAATATTCTTACCAATTACTTCATCGTTTATTACCCGATGAAAAAAAATATTACAAAGTAGAGGATGCAGCTTTTATTATTCCTTTTACCCCGGTTGATACGGCAAATAGAAAAGTAGCTATTTCAGTGAGAGCCTGGAAACATGATAATAGAAAAAAGGATGCTTTTTTTAAAATTATTGAGCAGATTATATCTTTTCTTGTATCAAAAGGATATGCTGTTGATTTTATTTCAACTTGCCAGGGTTTAGATGCTTATGTTGATGATTCGATAATAGCGGCTGAAATATATGAAATATTAGATCCTGAATTACAAAGTAAAGTGACTGTAAATAAGAAGTATTTTAAGGTGTCAGAATTGCAAGAAAAGATTGGAGAATATGATTTTGTTATTGGAACCAGATTGCACATGTGTATTCTATCCATGCTCAAAGGAAAGCCTTGTTTTAATATAAGTTATGAAAGAAAAGGAAAAGAAGCATACAAATACCTTGGGCTGGAGGAGTATTCTGTAGATTATAATGAAGAGGTAAGCGTTGTTGAAGATCGATTAATTTCTTTTTTCAATAATTTAGATGATATAGCTGAAAAAATGAGAGCGGTTATGCCGGAACAAAACAAGAAAGCTGAGAATTATTTTAATAAGTTTTTAAAACGAATGGATATACATCATTAGCTTTGATGGCTACAATGGGAGTTTTTATATAACTTACGGCTTATAAATATGATACGAATTAAAGATAAAAAAAAGAATGAGCAAGAGAGAATCGATCTTGTTTATCTTTGGGTAGATGGAGAAGATCCTAAATGGCAGGAAAAAAAGAGACAGGCTACGGGGAAAGCTCAGTTTGGACATTCGGAAATTGACGCTAAAGGTCGTTATGTAAGTAACGATGAACTTAAATTTTCTCTGAGGTCATTAGAGAAGCATATATCCTGGATAGGAAAAATATTTATTGTCACCGATAATCAAATTCCGGAATGGTTAAAAATCGATCATCCTCAAATAAATATCATCGATCATTCACAAATATTACCTAAAGAAGTACTGCCTTGTTTTAATTCCAGAGTCATTGAATATGCCTTGTATAAAATTCCGGGATTATCCGAGCATTTTTTATTTGCTAATGATGATATGCTTTTTAATAGAGATTTAAAAGAAAACTTTTTTTTTAAAGAAGATGGTTTTCCGATAGTACGTATGAAGAAAGAACGTTTTGGGATGTTCTATAATAAATTACGAACTTTAGTAGGGAAAAAACCCGGCAATTATCGTTCTACAATTTATAAGGCCATAGCTTCTATCAAAGAGAAATTTAGGAAAAACTATTATGGGATTCCTCATCATAATATAGATGCCTATAAAAAAACAGATTATAAGTTTGCTGTTGAGGAGCTATTTAATGAGGAGATTAAGATATCCATGTTTAATCGTGTCAAATCGAATAATGATGTCCAACGTTTTGCCTTTAGTCTGTATGCGCTTGCTATTGGTCATGCTTATCCTCAATATGTCAATAAAAATACTTCTCTACGCAATCAAATCTATAAAGATGATGCTGACGAACGTATGCAAAAGTATAATCCGGCTCTTTTTTGCATGAATGACAATCAAAAAGCAACGGATGAGGATCGAAAGGCAGCTAAGGATTATCTGGAAAAACTTTTTCCGGAGAAATCCTCTTTTGAACGATAATGTGTGATCTCTTTGAGGTCGATGAAAGTGAACTTCGGTAGGTCAGTTACAAACATACAGCCTCAGATGAGGTTGTAGTTATGCGATCTTTATTCATAGTTCAAATGTTGATTTTTCAGGCAAAATGCTATCAAATACTTGGGATAGTTTATCCATTGTTTGTTCATAATTTTTCATGTGTTCATTATCGTTCAGGCAGATTAACTTATAGCTTTGGTTTTTAATGGCTTCTATGGCTTTCTGGGCTTTAAATAATAGAGGAAACATTTTTGTGTCCTGATATGTATTGTAAGGATGGAAATAAGACTGACAGATTTGCCAGGTACGAAAAAGCTCGGGAGAGAGCCCGGAGGGATGACGAAATCTATGCGCAGATGCGGCTGTGAGTTTGGCTTCTTCGGCAGCCCAAACTTCTTCAAAAGTCTTTTTTAGATAAGGTTGCGCATTGTGAGGGGTTTTTAGCGTAAGGAATTTATTGTACCAGGAGAGTCGTTTAGCTAATTTCCCTCTATGACCGTAGTCAGGATTAATCCATTTGTCATAATCTCTTTTGAAAATCGCTTTTTTATCAAAATGTTTATTGATAATCTTGATGTTATTTTGGAGGTTTTTATTCCAAAGTGAGAGTCCCCAGTTCATTCTAAAGGCTGCAATGTCTTGCGGTAAACCGTCTTTAAAAAAACGTTCTTTTTCTACATCCTTGATAATAAAAAAATCATCATTGAAATAAACAAAGTGCTCGGTGATATCCGGAATCTTATGAAGATAAAATTCCAGCACATTTGAATTAAAACAGGGAAGAAACTGCTTGGGAATGTAATCTTGATGATTAACCAAACTTAATTTAGGATGATTGGTATTGAGCCAATCCGGCTTTTGTCCGCAGGTTACAAAATGTATCTTTCTTATCCATGGAGCAAATTTTTCTATTCCTCTAAACCAGTAACGCAGTAGCCCATGATCTCTGAAACGAGCTTCTGTCATCGGGTTTTTCCTGTTGTTTATTTTTCCGGAATGTTCGGCAAACATTTGCTTCCATTTTGGATCATTCATGTCCACCCAGGTTACCACAAAATCAATTTCCATAAGTCCTTTTTATAAATCCCAATCTTAAGTTGGCTACAAATATAAAGCCTTTTATTGGTCAGACCGTTTTGACTCATCATACCGATAAAAATATCCTCAAATTTATTACTTTTGTTTTCTTATTGAATAAAAAATTAGATAATGATTCCCATAAAAATGGTTGATCTGGATCGTCAGTATCAAAAAATAAAACCTCAGATAGAAACTGCTTTCCAAGAGATATTAGATACGACGGCTTTTATAAATGGCCCCCAAGTGCATGCTTTTAGTGATAAATTGAAGAAATATTTAGGAACGAAGCATGTTATTCCTTGTGGCAATGGAACAGATGCCCTTCAAATAGCTTTGATGTCTCTTAATTTACAGCCTGGAGATGAAGTGATTACACCTTCATTTACTTTTATTGCTACGGCAGAAGTAATAGCACTTTTGGGTTTAAAACCTGTCTTTGTGGATGTGGATCCAGCTACTTTTTGCATGGATGAAAAAAGTATAAATGCTGCCATTACGAAAAAAACAAAAGCAATTGTTCCTGTTCATTTGTTTGGTCAGAGTGTGGATATGGAACCGGTTTTAAAACTTGCTGATGAAAAAAATATTCCTGTCATTGAAGATAATGCACAGGCTATTGGTAGTGATTATACTTTTTCTTCCGGGAAAAATCAAAAGACCGGAACTTTAGGAACGATAGGTTGTACCTCTTTTTTCCCTTCTAAAACACTGGGCTGCTATGGTGATGGGGGAGCTATTTCTACCAATGATGATGAGTTGGCAGCAGAAATAAAAAAGATTGTCAATCATGGTCAGTCAAAGCGATATTATCATGACAGGGTAGGAGTGAATTCGAGATTGGATAGTTTGCAGGCCGCTGTTTTGAATATTAAATTAGATTATCTGGATGAATATATAATTGCTCGTAGGGCTGCTGCTAAATTTTATGACAATGCGTTTGGGGAGATCCCAGAATTAGAAATTCCCGCTCAAGTTGATTATAGTAAGCATACTTATCATCAATATACGTTGCGAGTTAAAAATGGAAAACGAGAGGCATTGCATCAATATCTGGGAGAGAGGGATATCCCTGCTATGATCTACTATCCTGTGCCTGCTCATAAACAAAAAATGTTTGATGGGGTGAAAGGATTGCCGGATGTATTGTCGGTTACTAATCAGTTGACCAAAGAGGTGCTATCTTTACCCATTCATACTGAATTGGATGAAGAGCAATTATTGTATATTGTGAATGGAATTCGTTCGTTTTTCCAATAAAGAGCGAAGCAGACTTAAATAGATTATTTATGAATAATAGGACAATCCTAATAACCGGTGGTGCCGGATTTATTGGTTCACATGTGGTACGCTTATTTGTAAATAAGTATCCGAAATACAGAATAGTCAATTTAGATGCGTTGACGTATGCCGGAAATTTAGAAAATGTGAGCGATATAGCAGAAAAAAAGAATTATTTCTTTGAGAAAGCCGATATAAATGATACGCATAGATTGGAGGCGCTTTTTGGAAAATATCATTTTGATGCGGTGATTCATTTGGCTGCTGAGAGTCACGTAGATCGTTCTATTTCAGATCCATCGGCTTTTGTGAAAACCAATGTGCTGGGAACATCTAATCTATTGAATCTTTCTACGAAATATTGGGAAGGAGGTATGGGAGATAAACTTTTTTATCATGTATCTACGGATGAAGTATATGGCTCTTTAGGAGCGGACGGATTTTTTACGGAAGCTACAAGTTATGCTCCTAGATCTCCCTATTCTGCGTCAAAGGCTTCTTCGGATCACCTAGTGCGTGCTTATGGTCATACTTATGGATTACCTATTATAATTTCTAACTGCTCTAATAATTATGGCGCTTGTCAGTTTCCAGAGAAATTAATTCCGTTGGCTATTCATAATATAAAACATCAGAAACCGGTACCTATTTATGGATCCGGGGATAATGTTCGAGATTGGCTATGGGTGAATGATCATGCAGGAGCTATTGATTTGGTTTTTCATCAGGGAAATCAGGGAGAAACCTATAATATTGGAGGGGGCAATGAATGGACAAACCTTGATTTAATTCAGTTATTGTGTGTCATAATGGATAGAAAATTAGGCAGAAAAGAGGGTGCTTCTGCTCAGCTTATTACTTTTGTGAAAGACCGGGCAGGACATGATAAACGTTATGCTATTGATGCTTCAAAAATTAGTGAAGAACTCCATTGGAAACCGTCCGTAGAATTTGAGGAAGGGCTGGAGAAAACAGTTGATTGGTATCTTCAAAATGAAGATTGGTTGGAAAACGTAAGCAGTGGAGCTTATCAGAAATACTATGAAAAACAATATAAAGGGCGCTAAATTTTAGCTTAGCCATTTTTTTGCACGTAAACATTTTCTATCTTTACTTTGTTATACCCTATTTGGGTTTGGTTAAATTCTGAACTATGCAGACAATATTGGGATCCGGTGGAGCTGTTGGCAATACGTTAGCTAAGGTGTTATCGGAATATACTTCTGAAATAAGATTAGTGAGCAGAGCTCCTAAAAAGGTAAATGAAACGGATATAATTATTACCGCAGATCTTACGGATGAAGAAGAAGTAATGGCAGCAGTGAAAGGCTCAGAAGTAGTGTATCTAACTGTGGGATTACCATATGATACCAAATTATGGGAAGAGAAATGGCCCGTTATCATGGGGAATGTAATCAGATCCTGCCTTATTTATGAAAGTAAACTGGTTTTTTTTGATAATGTCTATCTCTATGACAGAACACATTTAGATCCCATTACTGAAGATAAAAAAATAAAACCTTGTTCTAAAAAAGGAAAAATTAGAGCCAAGGTGGCAAAAATGCTATGGAAGGCAATGATGGATGATGGATTAACAGCATTAATTGCCAGAAGTGCCGATTTCTATGGTCCCGGAATACAAAAAAACGCAGGAATTCTTCGTGAAATGGTGGTGCGTCCATTGAGTAAAGGGCATAAAGCTAATCTTTTTGCATCCGATAAACATCGACATTCTTATACTTATATTCCTGATGCCGCGAGAGGAATGGCGATTTTAGGGAATACACCCAGCGCATATGGAGAAGTCTGGCATCTACCTACAGCAGGCAATCCTCCTACCGGTAAGGAATGGGTGGAATTGGTAGCCAAAGAATTAGAAGTAAAACCAGAATATCGTGTTATTACTAAGATAGCTGCACAGTTGTATGGTGTTGTCGTTCCTGTAATTAAAGAGGCGATAGAAATGGTTTATCTTTATAACCGGGATTATGTATTTGATAGCAGTCGATTCGAAGAAACTTTTTCTTTTAAACCAACGCCTTATAAGGAAGGAATTGCGGAGTTGGTGAAAGCAGAAAGATTAAAAGATTCCAATTGAGTCAGTTTCAATAAAACAGCAGGAATAAATTAAGTTTTAGGAAGCTTGTTTTTTTTGTCCAGTCCAAATATGCTCGGGTTGCCTCAAAAGACTCATGCTAAATAAAGTGAATTTTCGTACTTTAAGGTTAGAATGAAAAGGTAAGCCGTAAAGAATAACAATTAGCTATTAAAAAGATGTATTTCTTCTGCAAGTTAAATTCCTTGTATTTGCAAATATCAAATTATCTTCTCTTTTGTTAGCGGAAACGGCTCACCTTCGTACTATTTGCCCTTTACAGGGGCATCACTTAATAATCAGACTACCATTTAATCATTTTCGGTAATGGATTTGTCCAAAGGAATGAAACTTTGTGCTTGTACCTCAGTGATATATTGGGTCTCTCCGTTTTTATCTTCATAAGACCGATGAATGAGTTTTCCTTCTACCAGAACAAAACTTCCTTTACGTAGTTGTTGTTCCACTCGATCTGCCATTCTGTCCCAGGCAATAACTCTGTGCCATTGGGTATCCTCTTTCCATTCATCTTTGATTTGATATCGTTCTGTGGTAGCTAAGCTGAATTGGGCTTTCTTTTTACTGTTATCAAAATTTTTCATTTCGGGATTGGCTCCTAAATGTCCAATCAATTGTATGCGGTTTCTTAAATTTGTCATGATCTTAAATTTTTAAAATGATGAAATTATTTTTGTAATTAAGCTGATAAATATTCCGTTTCCGGTTCCTTTATGCCTGTTTCCGATTGAGTATTATCATCTAATGG
>DATGTY010000052.1:0-2451 GCA_035301605.1 Chitinophagaceae bacterium
AGCACATGAGACGATATATTTTGATGCAATATAATATTGTTATAAACCATAGTACTTATTTTAAGTTTTATAAATACGAGATAAAGCCTAACAAATTTTTTTATGTTAAATTGCTCAACTTCTATGAAAGATATAACTTTAGCCTCAAAGAAAGAAATGTATGGAACAAATTGAATCTGAAGAACAGCCACTCGTTATTGATGAAGAAATAAAAACCCATCTTCTAGGCACTGCTAAATGGGCAAAATTTCTTGCTATCATAGGGATTATATTTTCTTGCTTAATCGTTGTTCTTGCATTCTCAATGGGGAGTATTCTAACAACAATATTTTCTAATATCATACCAAACAGTCCGACTCCCACCGGGAATGGAACAATCTTTACAATTACTTATTTAATTCTTGCGATAGCTTATTTTATTCCTTCTTTATATCTTCTTAAATTCGCAATCCATACCAAAAAGTCTCTATCGAAAAACAATCAGGATAAATTAACCAGTAGCCTTTACAACCTCAACCGATTCTTTAGATTTATCGGCATCTTAACCGCTATCTATTTGGTTATTATTCTGTTATCAATCACTTCTATTTTTCTGGGAGGAATCTTCGGTTCAGCAATACACTAAATTATAAGAAAGTGATATTTATTATAGTTCCTATAGTTCCAAAAATAAATTTCCCCTTCTTATAATGCCGAAGGAATACAAATAATACAGAATGATATAGCTTTAGTCTAAATCGGTCTGTATTATTTGTCCTTTCGGTATTACTTGCTTTCTCTTTCCCAAATCTGGCATAAGCGAACAACCACTTCTACTGACTTTTGCATATCCTGAATACTAATCCATTCCTGACGTGAATGAAAAGCATGCTGTCCGGTAAAAATATTGGGACAGGGCAACCCCTTAAAGGAAAGCATGGCGCCATCTGTTCCTCCTCGAATAGGTTTATGCTGTGGTTTTATGCCTGCCTCCTTAATGGCTTGAATAGCAAAATTAGAGATATCAGGATGCTGAGATATCACCTGCTGCATATTTCTATACTGCTGTTGAACCTCTAATTTTCCTTTCGCCCCCGGATAGTCAGTTAGCGCCTGCTCTAATAAACCTTCCAGCTTATTCTTATACTTTTCTAAATCCGCTTCTTTAAAACTTCTGAGGATAAAAGAAATAGAAGCTTTTTCTCCATTTGCCTGTAAATTCGTCGGGTGAATAAACCCTTCTTTCAGTTCCGTCGTCTCTGGAGATAATTGATGTCTGGGTAATCCATCAATCACTGCAGATGCCACTTTAATAGCACTCACCAACTTCCCTTTTGCAGAACCGGGATGGGTAGAAACTCCATCAATTGTTATTGTTAATTCATCTGCGTTGAAATTTTCATCTTCAAAAGCGCCTAGAATATCGCCGTCCAGCGTATATCCAAAATCGGCACCAAGCTTCTTCATATCCACTTTTCTTGTCCCATTTCCTACTTCTTCATCCGGCGTAAATAAAATCCGAAGCTCTCCATGCTTCACTTCCGGATGGTTTAGTAAATAGTGTGCTGCATCCATAATGATGGCAACACCGGATTTATCATCTGCACCGAGTAATGTTTTTCCGCTGGCAGTAATAATATCCTCCCCCACTTTATTTTCTAAATCAGGATGATTTGCAGGACTTAAAATTTGATTTACATCATCAGGAAGCCGAATCTCACCTCCATCATAATTTTTATGAATAATAGGTTTCACATCTTTCCCACTACAATCCGGTGAAGTATCTACATGTGAGCAAAAACAGATAACAGGAACCTCTTTTGAAGTATTTGAGGGAATGATGGCATATACATAACCATTTGCATCGAGCTCAGCTTCATTTACACCCATTGCTTTCAATTCTTCCACCAACAGCTTACTGAGATTCTTTTGTTTTTCGGTAGAGGGGAAAAATGTAGAAAAAGGGTCTGATTGCGTATCAATTTGAGCATATTTTAAAAACCTATTTGCCACAGTATAAGCATATTCAGTAAACGACATAATTAATAATTTGAGTACAAAGATAAGAACGGAAGTGCTATTAATCTAATGGAATTTATCAATAAAAAAATGTCATTCGGAGTCCCCTTTATGCCCAATTCAATAGAATAAAGCATTTTCGGTTTCAACGAATGACACTAAATAAAAAAGCAATAAGTCTATTGCTCATTAAATAATTTCGACTAATTCAATATCGAATACAAGATCCTCTCCTGCTAAAGGATGATTGGCATCTAATACCACACCATCATCTTTTACTTCTTGCACTATCACCGGATAGACCTGTCCATCCTGACTGCTTAGTTGCAATTGCATTCCTTTTTCAGGATTCAAATCTTCTGGTAATTTCTCATTAGGGAACTCTAAGATTAATTCATCATTACGTTCACCATAACCTTCCGTTACCGGAATATTCAATGTTTTCTTATCTCC
>DATGTY010000053.1:0-2190 GCA_035301605.1 Chitinophagaceae bacterium
GTCAATTCATCTATATCAATACCATTCTCCTTCAATACAGCCAAAGTTTTATTCGCTTTATCTAAATCATCTTCTAGCCGACTTGCAGCATTTCCATGATCTCTAAAAGCATCGATTGTAGCCATTGGAAGCGTATTAATCGTATTCTCACCAATTAACGCCTCTACATATTTCACATCGCTATAATCGGGATTCTTTGTACTCGTACTGGCCAAGAGTACGCGTTGTGTTTGGGCACCTTTAGCTTCTAGGGCTTTAAATCGCTCACTACTAAATACCTCCTTATAGATTTCATAAGCCTTTCGAGCAGAAGCTATTGCTACCTCTCCCTGAGCCTCTTTAAGTCCTTTTTTGTCCAATATAGGATCTACCAAGGAATCGATTCTACTCAAGAAGAAGCTTGCAACCGATGCAATTTTTTCAATTGATTTCCCCGCTTTTACTCTGTCTTCTAATCCGGCAAGATAGGCTTCAGTTACTGCGCTATATCTTGGCAACCCAAACAATAAAGTTACATTAATATTTATTCCTTCACTAATACACTGTCTAATAGCAGCCAACCCCTCTTTTGTTCCCGGTATTTTAATCATCACATTTTCGCGATCAACTGCATTCCAAAGCTCTCTTGCCTGAGCAACTGTACCTTCTGTATCATTTGCCAATCCGGGACCAACCTCCAGACTAACATATCCATCTCCGCCTTGAGTCTCATCAAAAACCGGACGGAAAATATCCGTAGCTTGTTGAATATCTTTTATAGCTAAGCTGTAAAAAATATCATCATTACTATCTTTCTCTTTAGCAAATTTAGCAATATCAGCATCATAGTCCGGACTCCCATTGATTGCTTTGGCAAAAATTGCAGGATTGGAAGTCACACCACAAACACCATCTTCATCGATGAGTTGTTGCAGCTTTCCATTATTCATAATTTCCCGATTGATAAAATCTAACCAAATACTTTGACCCAATTCATGGATCTGTTTTACGTTATTCATTTCTCTAATTTTTATCTATTTAATAATGTCAGAATACAAAATAATAAAATATTTTTGAAAAGTTCATACTTCTTCATTAGAAATGATAGACTTTTCTTTTTTATCAACAATCTCCTCTGACAAAAGTTGAGTCAAAAATACACCAACATCATTTCAAAAAAGAAACATACCACAACAAAGGTATTCCGGAGATTATAATTTAAGGCAAAAAACACCTAAACTAATATTAAATTATCTAACAAAACAATTATTTTTTTATAAATTATTTAATATAATAGATTAATTATTAGTTTTTATTCAATTTTATAGTAATTTTGCTCAAAATAAATAAAAGCAGAACTCTATTATGAAACATCTGAAAAAAATATCCCTTTTAGGATGGGGCGCATTTATATTGCTTATCATTCTTTCTATTACAGGGGCTTTCATGAATCCCGGCAAGCTATTGTCAGCAGAAGGACTGGTACCTGCAGATATAGCATGGGTAATGATTGCAGGAACGCTGGTTTTCCTAATGACTCCCGGTCTCTCTTTCTTTTACGGCGGCATGGTAAATAACAAAAACATTATTTCTACCATGTTACAAAGTTTTATAGCAACAGGGCTTATCAGTATCTTCTGGGTAGTTATCGGCTTTAGCCTGGCTTTTGGATCATCATTTCATGGTCTCATTGGTGATCCTACCAAATATTTCTTTTTTCAAAATATTTTAAGTAGTCAGCCATCTCCTCTGGCACCTACAATCCCACTTTTGCTCTATGCATTGTTTCAATTAAAATTCGCCATAATAGCTCCTGCAATTGTAGTGGGAGCCATTGCAGAACGCATACAATTTAAGGCTTACCTATTATTCATGTTCCTATTCAGTTTGGTTATATATGTTCCCGTAGCACATTGGGCATGGAACCCGGATGGGATTCTTGCACAATTAGGAGTCTTGGATTTTGCAGGTGGTACGGTTGTGCATATTACAGCCGGTTGTGCAGCACTTGCCGGAGCAATCGTACTGAAACAAAGAAAACGCTTCAAGAGAACAGAAGATGAACCTTCCAACATTCCTTTTGTATTACTTGGAACGGGGCTATTGTGGTTTGGCTGGTTCGGATTCAATGCAGGATCTGCAATGGGAGCTAACGGACTGGCAGTTTCAGCATTTGCCACAACAAACACCGCCACTGCTGCTGCAGGGCTA
>DATGTY010000054.1:0-8260 GCA_035301605.1 Chitinophagaceae bacterium
ACATGCCCCATGTATCTGCTACCAATCCCATCAAAGGAGGAAAAACTGCACCACCGGCTACCCCCATGACTATATAGGAAGATGCATGTTTGGTTTTAGAGCCCATGGCTTCAATAGCTAACGCAAAAATAGTAGGATACATAATTGACATAAGGAAAAACACTAAATAAAGTGCTATCAATGAAACCCAACCAAATTCCGTAGCCACAATAGGTAATAAAATAACGCAACCCAAAGAGAAATAAGCCAACACTTTATGTGGTTGCATTTTCTTCATCATAGCACTTCCGGAAAGCCGTCCACTCATAAAGAGTAAAAAGCCAAAAGATAAAAAGTAGGGGGCATATTGTACATCAAAACGCGGATGCATATCTTTATCAGTAACAAAGTTTATCAGAAAACTAAAGATACCTGTTTGAGCAGCCACATAACAGGCTTGAGCGATAGCTCCCATTTTAAAATGTTTATTATCCCATAAAGGCTTTTTCGAAATGTACTCATCTTCACCTGTAGTCGTACCTGCCGCTTCTGCTTCATCTGCTTCTGTTATTTCAGGTAGTTTAACCCTTTTAAAAATATAAGCCACAATGAGAACGACGCCTCCAATTATAGCAAAAGGCAATACAATGGAAATCATTTTCTGTCCGGCCACATGACTTTGATTTTCATAAACATACAATGCCACTAAAGGGCCAAGCACCCAGGCCAGTCCATTAAATGCCTGAGCAATATTAATCCTTCTCCCGGCCGTCTCCACCGGTCCCAGTTTCGTACTATAAGGATTAGCTGCATTCTCCAAAACGGCCAATCCACTACCAATAATGAGAAGGCATATCAAAAACAGGATAAATGATTGAAAAGGGGCAGTTCCGGCTGCGAGCAATGCACCAAATGCAAATAAAAGCAAACCAAAAATAATCCCTTTTTTATAACCATGTTTTTTCATGTAAATACCCGCAGGTATAGACATCCCTAAATAGGCACCATACAAAGAAAACTGAACAAAGCTGGATTGCCATTTATGCAAATCCAGCATCATTTGAAAATTTTTATCTAAAGTATCCAACATTCCATGCGCTATTCCCCAAAGGAAAAACAAGGAACAGATAGCTACAAAAGGAGCAAAATAATTCACACCTCCTCTTACAAAAAGTCCGCCTTTAGTCTGTACTCTTTTTTTCATTCAACAAGTTTTAAATGGTTTCATGGAATCCGTTTTTAATCCCATGCTTAAATTATTAATCAATTATTTCACAATGATAATAAAAATTTAAGCAGGTAGTATTTTAATTTATTTAAAATCAATATAATGGACCCAACTGCCGACATGCTCTATAATCAGCACCTTCTTTATCCATTCCGAAATTTGCCCAGGCAGAAGGTCTGAAAATATCTTCATCCGCTACATTATGCATATTCACCGGAATACGAAGCATAGAAGCCAATGTAATCAAGTCGGCACCAATATGTCCAGAACTGATTGCACCATGATTAGCCCCCCAATTGGCCATTACATTATAGACACTGTTAAAAGTTTCATTATCGTCAGAAAGTCTTGGTACAAACCAGGTCGTTGGCCATGTTTTATCGGTACGTTCATCTAATTTCTGATGTACCTCCTCAGGCAAGTCAATTGTCCAGCCTTCGGCAATTTGTAAAACCGGCCCCAACCCTTTTACCAGATTCAAACGACACATGGTCACCGACATACCTCCTTCGGAAACCACCCGGGAAGAGAATCCTCCTCCTCGGAAATAATCTCTATTAGCAGGAAACCAGGTGGTGGCCTCCAAACAAGCTTCCACTTCTTCCTCCTCAATCTCCCAATGCGGTTTCATAACAGGTTTTCCCTGATCTTTTTGTTTACCACAAGCATCTAAGGCTATGGAACCCGAATTTTTCAAATGAATAATTCCATCCCTTGCTTTTCGCTCTGCATCCCATCCCGTGACCCTTTTTATAGCTTCCGGACTCCAATAAGTACGAACATCCGCAAATATTTGCGCTGTGTTGGTTAACAAATGATTAAACAACATAGATACCGCATTCAAAGAATCATTTTCAGTTGCCAATAGCGTGGGCGCTTTCTTTCCATTCCAATCAAAAGAAGAATTCAAAATTGCTTCCGTAAAATCTCCGTTCGGCAAAAAATCTGTCCATTGTCGCTGCCCCTGAAAACCTCCAATTAGGGCATGATGACCCAGGGCTTCTTCTTCATATCCCATCTCATTCAACTTCTCATTTCCCTGCATTAAATCCCTCGTAATCAAGGTCATTTTAAGAATAAATTCCCAATCTTTGTCTTTCTCCTCTTCTGATTTAATGTTTTTTTCCTGATTGTAATCTCCTCCTACTTTACAATATTTTTTCGTCCACTTTAATGCTTTTTCGAGTTCCTCATGATCATAAATTCCTAGTTTTATCCTCCGTAACACTTCAGTAGAATCTACATATTCATTGCGCATACCCAAAAAGTCCTGAAAGAAGTCGGGATTCACCATAGAACCACCAATCCCCATACAAACTGACCCAATTGCCAAATAGGACTGCCCCTTCATCATCGCCACTGCCAAACCGGCCTTCGCAAAGCGTAAAAGCTTCTCTTTAATATCGTCCGGAATATACTTATCCTCCATATCCTGCACATCATTTCCATAAATCCCAAAAGCAGGCAATCCTTTTTGATTATGTGCTGCCAAAGTAGCTGCCAGATAAACTGCACCCGGACTTTCACTGGCATTAAACCCCCAAATAGCTTTGGGAATATGCGGATCCATATCCATCGTTTCTGCCCCATAGCACCAGCTTGGCGTAACAGAAAGAGAAACGCCTACATTCTCCCTTTTAAATTTTTCTGCACAATCTGCAGCTTCCTTCACTCCGCCAATGCAGGAATCTGCAATGACACATTGCACTGCATCACCACTGGGATAATTTAATTCCTCTTCCAATAACTGAGATACTCGTTTTGCCATATCCATGGCTACCCCTTCTAAAGATTCACGTATTCCTCCCAATCGACCATCGATAATAGGACGAATACCAATTTTTGGATAATCTTCCATATTCTTATTTTTTAATTTTAATGAGTAATCTTTTTAGACGATGTATAGATTTAATCATTTAAATAATTTAAACGTTTAAGCAAAAATAAAATACAAAGTCAAAAATAGGCTTAAACGTTTAAATTAACAAATTTATTTTTTATTACTGAACTTTCATAAGTGCATTTTAGACGTATAAAGTATGTAAATTGAAAGATAAAGTTTCAATTTAATATCAACAGGATCCTTTAGCTTTCAATCCGGAAAAACTGTGGTTTAGGGGCGGTTTCCCCGATAGTTTTTTAGCAAAGACAAATGAACAAAGTTGGGAATGGCGAAGTGATTTCATATCTTCTTGAAAATATTATCCTAGCCTTGCCCAGTACATGGAGATATAGTTATTATAGAACCACCAATCATACGGAAATTGACTTAGTACTGGAGGGACCTCATAAAAGTTGCTGGGCAGTCGAAATCAAAAAAACCTCCGCTCCTTCTCTGAGTAAAGGTTTCTTTAGCGCCGCAGAAGATATACAAGCCACCCACAAATTCGTAGTTTATTCCGGCACTGAACGTTTTCCTATGCCGAAGAAAACAGAAGCCATTGGCATAGTGGAGTTCTTAGGGCTATTAAGAAAATAATATTTTTATTCACCTGCAATACGATTGGGTAGGTTTGGGCAGTCTCGGTCGAAATACATGGCTCTGTTTTTCTATGATGGTGAAGTTCATTTGCTGTGCTACTTGTTCTTTTATGGTCCGAACTATTTCTTTTAATACTTCAAGAGCCTTTTGTACTCTTGCGTTTACGAAGATTGTCAGCGTATTAAAACGATAGAGAGAGGCTGTCAATCTAAGCTTTGGCTCTCCTTTGGAGATAAAGCTAATTTTCTTTTGCCTTTTCCATATTTCTCATAATCCATCTCCAAATCGGGATAGGACTGCATCAGCGATTTGATGACGGTAGCAACTATATCCGCACAAGAACCTACCGATTCTGCAAAAATAATTTCAGTAGAAGTTCCCTGCATAAGAGATTGAATTCCCGCTTCTAATTGATGGCTCGATCCAGATGCACATAACCGCCATCTACCACAAGAATCTGTCCGGTAGTATGACTAGAACGTTTACTCAATAAAAAAGCAGCGGTATCTGCAATTTCTTCTGCAGTTGTAAACCGATTTTCAAAGGGAATCTTTTTCACAATCTTATCAATAGTCTTTTCTGAATCCGGCTGTTTCTTTATCCAATCACCATACTGGGGAGTCCAAACTTCTGCCGGAACAATAGCATTCACCCGGATAGCATAAGGCAACAATTCAACGGCCCATTCTCTAGTGAGGGCATTGATTCCTCCATTTGCAGCAGCATATCCTGAAGTATTGCCTTGCCCGGTCATGGCAACTTTTGAGCTGATATTTAGAATACCTCCCTTCGTCTTTTTTAAAAATGGCAACGCATAATGTACTATGGCATAATAATGAACAATATTCTTATTAAGACTTTCATAAAAGGCATCCGGGTTCCCTTTTTCTAAACTAATCCCATCATTCACACCTGCATTATTTACCACTCCGTCTATTCTGCCATACCTTCTTATTGTTTCATCTACTATATTTTTACATTCCGAAAGATGAGTTAACTCAGCGACTACGCTATCCGCTTTTCCTCCTTCCTTTTCAATAGCTCTTACAGTTTTTTGATTATCAGCATCCTTCCTACCGGCAATAACAGCCACAGCTCCTTCTTCTGCGAGAACCTTGCTAATAGCGCCACCAATACCTTTCGCTCCGCCAGTTATTATAATCACTTTCTCCTTCAATCCTAAGTCCATATATTTTTTACTTAAAGTTGATAAAATTTAATTGCATTTTGTCCCATTACAGCCTGTTGCTCTCTACCAGAGAACACTTGCATATAGTGGGTAATAATTTGTTTTACTTTTCTATAATTTCCGGCAACCAAACAAACCGGCCAATCTGACCCAAACATGAGTCTGTCAGAACTAAATGCGTCAAAAACGACGTCAAGATACGATATCAATTCTTTTTCTGTCCATTTGTGCCAATCTGCTTCAGTGATGATACCAGACAACTTACAATAGACCTTTGGATACTCAGCCAATTCCTTCATGTGTTCATCCCAGGGGGAAAGCGTTCCTGCTTTAATGCAAGGTTTGGCCATATGATCTACAACAAATTTCTGATTGGGAAAACGTTTTACAAATTCAACTGCTGCCGGCAATTGCTTTGGATAAATCAGAATATCATAGGTAAAATCATATTTTTGCAACAAATTAATACCGTTGCAAAAATCTTCTCTCAGCAAAAATTGTTCATCCGGCTCATCTTGTACCAAATGCCGAAAACCTTTCAGTTTGCTACTTTCTTTCTTATAATACTGTAGCCTCTCTTCAATTTTTTCACTTGTAAAATCTACCCAACCAACAACTCCTTTAATAAAATCATTTTTTGCTGCAAGTTCCAATAAAAAATCAGTTTCTTCTTCTGTAGGAGCCGCTTGAACGACTACGCTTCCATCTATTTCATTTTCTTTTAATACCATTTTTAGGTCTTTCGGTAAAAAGCTCCTGCGAATGGCTTTCATTTCTTCTGTTATCCAAGTATCTTTCACCGGATCATAATTCCAAAAATGTTGATGGGCGTCGATGTTCATGTCTCTACATTCAACACTCATAATTCAAAAATTTTATCCATCAGCACCCATTTTTCTCCTTCTTTAGCAACAGGAATGGCTTGTTGATATTTCCACATCAGCGTTTCCCATTCCTGCACTTTAGGATTTGCAATATCCATTCTATCCTTTTTCTCAAAAGAGAAATCATCATTCACTTCCATAATCATACAAGTACGATTCCCGGCTCTATAGATCTCCATTTTTTCTACACCTGCCGCTTTAATACTCTTCTCTATTTCCGGCCATATGTTCCGGTGATATTCTTCATATTCAGCAATCAATTTCGGATCATCCTTTAAATCTAAAGCTAAGCAATAACGTTTCATGTCTCTTAATTATGGGTTATGAGTTCATCTTTTGTTTGGTTGTTAGAATAGCTGATTTCAACATTTTCAGGATACTTGTTGCATTTCCTTCTATTTGTCGAAAATTCTTTCCATCTAATATATCCTGATTGCGATAATAATTCAAAGGAGGTCTCTTTTAATATACTTTTTTTAACGCTCATATTTTCATCATTTCAGCGCTCCCACCTACACCAAGGTTTCGGCGGGCAGGCATCATTCATAACTCTTCAAGTGTTGCTTACTGCTTCCCAATCCTTCAATGCCACATTCTACCACATCACCATCTTTCAAAAACACTTGCGGCTTCATCCCAAGTCCCACTCCTGCAGGCGTCCCTGTAGAAATAACATCTCCCGGCATCAGGCTCATAAACTGGCTCACATAGCTTACCAAATGAGGAATCTTAAAAATAAGATTGGAAGTATTTCCATCCTGCATCTTTTCACCATTAACTGTTAACCACAATCGCAGATTATCAATATTCTCAATTTCATCTTTTGTTACTAAGGTAGGTCCCAAAGGTGCAAAAGTGTCACAGCTTTTCCCTTTCACCCATTGACCTCCACGCTCTATTTGAAATTCTCTTTCACTATAATCATTATGAAGCGTATATCCTGCCACATAATCCATTGCTTCTTCCTTGGAAACATAATTGGCTTTCTTTCCAATCACTACTCCCAATTCTACTTCCCAGTCTGTTTTTCTACTGTTCTTGGGTATAATCACATCATCGTTAGGACCTGAAATAGAAGAAGGTGCCTTAAAAAAAAGAATAGGTTCTTCGGGTGGAGTCGCATTGGTTTCTTTCGCATGGTCAGCATAATTTAACCCAATACATACGATTTTAGAAATGTTAGCTATAGGCGCACCTAAACGCGTACCGGCCTTTATTTCAGAAGCCTCTGACTTGTTTTGTTTCCACCATTCTGCTATTTTCTTTAATCCATCATCGGCTAAAAATTCCGCGGAGAGATCCACTCCAAAGGCACTGGCATCATAAATACCGTCTTCAGTCTGTATCCCTAATTTCTCTTGACCTTTTTCTCCAAAACGAACTAATTTCATAATCTTACTTTAATTTTATATTTAATTAAAAATGGACAATGCTTATTCCAAAGCTACCTTCATCACATTGTCTATACTTTCCGGATTAAAATCTTTCATATAAAAGAAAACTCCTTCCGGAATTTGTTTAAATTTAACTTCTTTTCCAGTCAAAAACTGCTGAGCAGATGCAATTTTTTTTGTTACTCCCTGAATAAATAGAATCCCATCTTCCGGATACTTCAATATATGCAGATACTGCACTCCATCCTTTTGGGTAGTTACACCCCAATCCTGTGGGGGGAAAACCCCTGCACGTGTTCCATAAATAGAAGCGCCATACTTCGCTGTCCAGGCTCCCACCTTCTTTAAGGTATCTACAAATTCCGGTTGAATAGCGCCATTGGACATCGGACCTATATTCAACAACAAGTTAGCATTCATTCCGGCATCATGTACCAGCATATGAACAATCTGCTTTACACTCTTATAATTGGTATCCTTAATATTGAAACCCCAACTGCCATTCATCGTCCTACAAGACTCTAATGGCAGGGTATTACTAACCCCTCCACTATTCCACCCATGAGAATTACTTCCGGGTAAATCTCGTTCAAATTCCTGAACATCCTCACCCGGACGAGGAGCATGATGATGATTATTAATAATTAGTGCCGAAGGCTGAAGCTTATGAATCAATGCATAAATTTCGTTCAAATGCCAATGAGCATCTTCTCTCTCCCACTCCCCATCAAACCAAATCCCGCCAATGGGACCATAGTTAGTAAGTAGTTCTGTGAGCTGCTTTTTCATAAAGCTAATATAATGCTCCCAATCTGCATTTATAGGTTTACCATCAACAATTTTATGGTCAAATCCATAATCATCCCGCCCCCAATCAAGCAGAGAATAGTAAAAAAACAATTTTATGCCCTGCTTATGGCATTCTTTAGCTAGCGCTTTTAGAGGATCTTTTCCCCAAGGCGTTGCATCCACAATGTCATAATCTGAGGCCTTAGTATCAAACATGCTAAACCCATCATGATGTCTGGAGGTAATCGTAATATATTTCATTCCCGCACTTTTGGCCAAAGCGACCCACGTCGCAGCATCAAATTGATATGGATA
>DATGTY010000055.1:0-2123 GCA_035301605.1 Chitinophagaceae bacterium
TAAACCAAATATGTGTTTCCATTCCGCCACAGACTACTCCGGCTAAATACAGATGATTCATATTGGTTTCCATGGTTTCCGGATTATAAAGGGGATGATGTTTCTCGTCTCTATTAATATTAACTCCAACCTTTTCCAGAAAAGAAAAATTAGGTTGATATCCGGTTAATGCCAACACTTCGTCATTCTGCAGTGTTTTTAAGCCTTCGGGGGTTTGAATATCCACTTCCTTTTCTCTTACCTCTTTCAATTCAGAATGAAAATAAGCCTTGATTGATCCTTCTTTTATTCTATTTTCAATATCTGGTTTTTTCCAATACTTCACTCTCCTGCCAATCCCTTCTCCACGGATGACCATGGTCACCTCGGCTCCTTTACGCCAGGTTTGTAATGCAGCATCCACAGAAGAATTATTAGCACCTACCACAATTACTTTTCGCATGGCATAATAATGAGGTTCTTTATAATAATGCCGCATCTTAGGCAATTCTTCTCCCGGAATATCTAACATATTAGGGATATCATAGAAACCGGTAGCAACAACAACATATTTTACATGATAAGTACTTTTGGAAGTATTTACGGTATAGGTATCATCTGCCCGATGCTTCACTTCTTCCACTTTTTCAAACAGATGAATATTGAGATTTCTGGAGGTAGCAACTCTTCTATAATATTCCATCGCCTCCGGTCGAGTTGGTTTGGCATTAATAGAAACGAATGGAATTTGATCTACTTCTAATAAATCAGAAGTGGAAAAGAAAGTCATATCTGAAGGATAATTATAAATAGAGTTTGTCAAACATCCTTTTTCTATAACAAGATAAGACAATCCTTTTTTTTGTGCTTCCAGTGCACAAGCCAACCCGATGGGGCCTCCGCCAATGATAAGGACATCGGGATTATTATTCTCTTTCATTTTTTATACTTTAAGACTATTTTTACATTAATCTATCTGAGGAGACTGACTTTCCTTCCCTGCACTATAATTTATCCTGATTTTACCCTTTTTATACAGGAGTTGTTTAATTGTAAAATGCTCAATAGCTCCTGTTGATTCCAAATGAGTACCACCACAAGGTACCGCTTTATAGCCTTGAATGGCAACCGTTCTTTTCGTATGTTTATGTTCCGGAAAAAAACTATCAGATTCTAAAATTTTGCGAACATCTGTTTTCTCAAAGGAAGACATATCTGCAGTAAGGGGTAAATTCTTCGAAATATCTTCTTCAACAGCACGGACAAGCTTATTGGCATCGGAAGGCGTAAACATTTCATCTTCCAGATCAAATTCTATATAAGCGCCCTGTTGATAATGAAAACCTTTAATTGGTTTCAAAGGCCATTTTAATTTTTCATAAACCACGGCGGCTAACAAATGCCCAGCCGTATGTAACTGTGCATTTTGTACACGATAATCCCCATCAATATTGATTTTAATCTTTTCTCCCAGAGGGAATCTCTCTGCTATGTAATGTTTAAAACTATTCGTATCAAAAAAGGCATCCAGAATGGTATATTCTTTTCCATTTTCATCAATAATAGAACCTTTATCAGGTTCTTGTCCTCCTCCGCCGGGGTAATAAATAGTATGATCCGTGACGACATACGATCCATCATCATCCTCGCTGCTATCTACTACTGAGGCATCTGCTTCAAATTGAAAGGTATCAGTAAGAAATTGCATACTTTTAAAATATTTAATAGCGTACATATAGAATTATAAACGTGATTACAGATGAACCTGCCTTTTTGTTTACTTCTTCTAAATTACTTCCTTTATACAAAGATACATGAACTTTTACTTGTAGCGATTTTTTATGCTTGAATTCCTTATAGAGATGGCAGATCAGAAGATTATAATATTTATTTTCCAAACCAAAATCAGGGATATTAAACCTCTTATAACAAAAAAAGTCTTAAATAAAAAAAATAATACTTGCCACTATTTTCTTTTTTCTTATTATTGCGAAGTAAAGCTGTAAGCTTTAAACGGACGTACTTTAGCTTATTTACCTACTTAACAGTGTATTCAATTTAATTTTAGAACTTATTAATTTCGATTAGCCATTGAAACAACTCATGAAAAAGGCACGGGAACTGTCATTTGACAATACAGAATA
>DATGTY010000056.1:0-4087 GCA_035301605.1 Chitinophagaceae bacterium
AGAATTCTGCATATTGTCAGAAATTGATTGAAGAAAAAGACTTAGGAGACGAAGAAGGGTTACAAAGCTACTTTATTCATAAAATGGAAAAATACTTAAATGCACATGGACGTGACATCATTGGTTGGGATGAAATCCTTCAAGGAGGTTTGGCACCCAATGCTACGGTAATGAGTTGGCGCGGAGAAAAAGGCGGTATTAAAGCAGCCAACATGAACCATGATGTCATTATGACCCCAACTACATATTGCTATTTCGACTATTATCAGTCCAAAGAACATGACTCTATTCGCATTGGAGGTTACCTGCCTATACAAAAAGTATATAGCTACAATCCGGTAGGGAAAATGGATGCTGAAGCTGCAAAATATGTAAAAGGAGTACAAGCTAATATGTGGACAGAATACCTGCAATGGCCTTCTTCCGTAGAATTCCAACTTTTTCCTCGTATGGAAGCTATCGCAGAAGTAGCCTGGTCGCCTACAAAAGAAAAGGACTTTAAAGATTTCTCTAATCGGCTCAAAGAAGCTTATAAGCGTTACGATCTATGGGGAGTAGATTATTCAAAAACATTTCTAAACAACGTTTTATTAGCTGATTCCACACAAACCCAAGCATCAGAACAAACTAAAACAGATTCTTCAAGCGAAAAATAAGTCAACATAACGACTTAAAGAATAACCCAGCCGGCAATACTTCATTGAATTGCCGGCTTTTTACTTTTTCCATATTTTATATTCTTTTCTCCTAAAGGAAAACATTCAGAACAAGCACGCCCGCCAATCCGGTTACCGAAACAATTGTTTCCATGGCAGTCCAGGTCTTAAAAGTTTCTTTTATGCTAAGATTGAAATATTCCTTAAAGAGCCAGAATCCACCATCATTCACATGAGAAAACATCAAACTCCCGGCTCCAATCGCCAAAACCATAAGCGAAGGATGTACCATCTGTTGAGAAACCAACGGCAATATAATACCGACAGTTGTTAATCCGGCGACTGTCGCAGAACCAATACAAACACGAATAATCGCTGCAATCATCCAACCCAAAATCAGCGGCTGAATATGCCAGTCTTTTAAGGCCAGCGCAATGTAAGTATTTACCCCACTATCTTTCATTACTTCCATAAAAACACCGGAGCCGGCAAGAATCAATAAAATAACAGAAACGCCTTTAAAAGCATCCTGTAATTCGATCATAATCTTAGGAATCTTTCTACCACAACGTATTCCCAACAAATAAATGGCTACTAATACAGAAAGAAACATGGCAATATTGGGATTCCCAATAAAAGTAACCACTTTATCTAAAAAAGAACCTTGAGGAAAAAGGTCTCCGGCAATAGTCGTGATAGCCAACAACACCAAAGGCAATAATGCTGCAAATAAGCTAACGCCAATTCCGGGTAACTCTTCCACTGGCATGGGATCATCAGGAAGCAAACCAACCGGAGGTTTGGGATTATACTTTTTTAATGTACTCCCAAATAATGGTCCGGCAATGGTAATTGCTGGAATCGCTAACAACAATCCCAACAACAACGTTTTTCCTATATCGGCATGCAACTGCTGCGCTATAGCGGTGGGAGAAGGATGAGGTGGTAAAAATCCATGAGCAACCGATAATGCAGCCAACATGGGCACCCCAACAGATAACAATGGCAATTTGGTTGAATAACCAACAGCAAAAATCAAGGGGATGACTACCACAAAACCGGCGGTATAAAACAGAGGAATCCCCACAATTAATCCGGCAAGTGATAAGCCCCAACGCATATATTTTCTTCCAAATAATGAGGTCAAGGAATTGGTAATCTGTTGTGCAGCCCCACTTTCAGCCACTAATTTTCCCAGCATAGCACCAAAACCGAGAATAATAACCAATGTCCCCATCATGTTCCCAATCCCTTTTTCCATGGAGTCAGAAAGCTCATTCACAGACATTCCTCCGGCCAGCCCCAGAAGAATACTTACTAAAACAAAAGAAATAAAAGTATCTAACTTTACCCAAACAATTAAAACGACCAGAAGAATAATACTTAATAGACAAAGGAGTATTGGCATATACTTTTTTTGTCATCAAATATATTTATTTTAAAATCATTATTCAACTTTTTCCGTTTACTACTGAATAATAAACGCTATTTATTAACGATTTCTTTCTTCCTCATATTCCGCTTTCTAATTTGGGTCATAGCCACAATCAATAACAACACAACCACTTGGGCTGTATAGGTTTGGATAGTCGGATAAATTCCCAATGCAGAGGCGTGGAAATTTATTGGAAAGCTGGATACGGAAACATATCCCGCTTCCTGGAAGGCATGAACCCCCTGCCCTGCCAACACTACTGCAAATATCATTATAATAACGGAAGAATACTGGAATAGCTTCTTAATAGGTACTTTCACCGAGAATTTCAGCAAGAGGAAAGCAATAATAATAACTGCTACAATAGCTGATACTGCCCCAAAAAGAATTCCTCCCTGATTAGATTCTTCCACCTGCAATTGAAGTGAAGATAAAAATAAAATAGATTCAAATGCCTCGCGGAAAACGACAATAAATGAAATAAAAGCCAATCCAAATAGCTTTTTTCCATCCAACATTCCAGTAACCTTTGTTTTAATAAAATGTTGCCATTTCTTGGCATCCGTTTTATTATGCAGCCAAAACCCGACATAAATCAGGATAACGACCGCAATTAAAGATCCTACAGCTTCAAGCACTTCGGTATTTTGAGAACCAAAAGAAAGCAACCACTCTGTAAAGAACCAGCTGCCAATACCGATTCCTAATGCAACAAGCCATCCTCCATGCACCCAATTAATCGCTTTCTTAGCCTTCATAGAACGCAACAATCCCAAAATAGTTACAATAATAAGCACGGCTTCCAATCCTTCCCGTAACAATATTGAAGCAGCTATCAAGAAAGAGAACCAGAAAGAATAAACCTGTTCCCCAAGCAGATTTTTAGCCTCTTTAATAGTTGCTTTTGCTGCATTCATATTTTCCTGAACCTGGGCAATGGACTTCCTTTGTCTGATAGAAGCTCTTACCGCATTCATATGCGATTCTAATTTCGTAACAATCTTAGAATCTATGGCCAAAAGCTGTTTCTCTACCGGTTCTACACCATTCAAATAAGCAAAAAGTGCTGTATGTCTCGCTTGATTATAATTCTTTTCTTTATATAAATTTAGTGCTTCATCCAGCTTTGAAATAGCTAAATCTAAAGAAGAAGCTTTGCTTTTATCCGGCTGATAAAGCCGAACAGCTGCCAACAGACCGGACGGATTATCCGGAAGCTTTTTACTTAAATCTTCATCAGAAAGCACTGCAATATTTGATAAGGAAATAGAATCTGAGGCTTTAGAATAAAGTGCAATGATTGAATCTTTAGAAAGATCCGAAGATTCTTTAAATATTAAAGATTTTACAAAAAAGGTAACATCCCAGACTTCCTTATCAGATAATTTGTCGTAAGCCTGCATGGCCGTCCCTTCTACTCCCAAACGTACCGTATTGAAAACCTGCATCGCAGAAATCTTTTTCATATGTCCTGTATCAAGTAGATCAGCCGGAGGCGGATTCAAAGCCACACCTGCCGGACCATCTCCTGCTCCCGTTTTCCCATGACAGGATTGGCAATGGGCCATATATAACTGCTTCCCCTTTTTAATACTCGGATAGGTTGTAGGACTGATATCCACCAAGTTATAGGAGATAATAATCTTCTTTATTTCTTGTGCCCTCTCTGCAATAATCTTGATATCATCTTTCTTTTTCACGTCTTCGCTAAGGGAAGCCAAACCTTTGGAAACTTGATCTTCATTTTCAAGATCTTTCTTCTTAGATATAGCATCAAAATAATCAATAGCCGCTGCAGAAAAATCATTCATTTCCTGAAATTCTGAAGCGCTAATAACTTCTCCATCTTTCACCGCATTCCCATAATCAACCGAAATATAATCTAATAAATTAATAAGCGAACGTGCTTGTACTTTAGTAGAGGTATGCTGCGCAGTAGTCAGAAACGGACTTCCTATAATAACAAGCACAAAGAGAATAAAACAAAATCTTTTAA
>DATGTY010000057.1:0-2153 GCA_035301605.1 Chitinophagaceae bacterium
AAAAAGATCTGGATAAAGCTGTTGAAAACATCCAGTCTTCAGGAGATGCATTCGTTAAAGTAATCCAAGATGGTGGAAAAAAAGCAGATATTGAAGCTGCTCAGGATAAATTCCAAGATGCCGTACAAAACGCTCAGAGCAGCTATGAGAAAGCTGTTCAAAATGGTGTAGGTCACGATGTACTTTCCGATGCTCAAGAAAAGATTGGAAATATCACGAATGATGTTCAAGCCAGAGCTCAAAAAGCTATGAGTGAAAGATAATTCGATAAGAATCACTTTATAAAGAACAAAAAGCCTCTTTGGATAAAGTCTCAAAGGGGCTTTTTTGATTCGTTTTCTTCTTCATCTAATCCGTAATTGAAAATTTAGATTTATATTTGTTTTAACTAAACACACAAAATCACACTATTATGAAAAAAACCATTTTAAGTCTGGCAATCGTTGCGCTTTTCGGTATCTCTCTGACAGCTACCTCTTGTAAGGAGTCAAATCAAAACAAGAACAAAAGCAAAGTAGAAAATGCAATGGATGATGCCGGAGATGCGCTGGAAGATGCAGCGGACAAAACCGGAGATGCTTTTGAAGATGCTTCGGATAAAGTTGAAGATAACTTTTCCAAATCTAAAGAAGGCCTTGAGAAAGATCTAAAAAAAGCTGAAAAAGATCTGCAGGAAGCCAAAGAAAAAGCAAAAGAAGCAGCTGCTAAGGGAAATCGGGAAGCAGCTCAGCAAGCCGAAGAAACCCAAAAGAAAATTCAGAAAAAAATCAATGAAATCAAGACCAAATTAAGAGAAAAAGCAGAAGATAAATAATTTGGCTCTTATAAAATAATTGAACCTCCCCTATGGAAACGATTTCATGGGGGATTTTTTATTGCTGTAAAAGCAGGATAAGTTAACGGTTGGTTTTGATTACTTCAAAATAATTTCCTACCAATTTCCGATTGGCATTACTGATAGGTAATTCAGCACCACTGCTCATCGTAATAAATCCTCCATCATTACGAAGAAATTTAACCATATGATTCGGGTTGATCAAATAGGACTGGTGAATCCGCAAAAACCCATATTTGGACATGGTATTCTCGGTCTCTTTAAGGGTTTTGCTAAACATTATTTTCTTATTGTCCATTAAGAACAACAAGGTATAATTGCTCTGGCTCTGGCAATAGATGATATCATTAACTGCAATAAACTCTATTCCATCGGAGACCGGAACCGCTATTTTATCAGTCATATTGTGTTTCTGAACCAGCGCATTGATCAGCGTTTCGGTGTCTTCGTAAGCCTTTCTTTTTCTGATCTTGGAACTGTAGGACTGCACAGCTTCTTTTAGATCGGATTCACTTATGGGTTTTAGCAAATAATTGATCGCATTTATCTTAAAAGCCTGAATGGCATATTCACTATAGGCGGTGGTAAAAATAACATCAAATTTAATTTCTTCTACCTGATTTAAAAATTCAAATCCATCCATTGCCGGCATTTGAATATCCAAAAAAAGAAGATGGATAGCATGCTTTTTGACTAAATCCAGAGCCTCATAAGGATCAGTAGAGGTAAAAGCAACTTTTATATCCGGAAAGAGCTGGTCTAAATGAAGAAGCAGACTTTCCACACAATGTAATTCATCATCAAGTATCCCTATTTTCATAAGACGCAATTTGCATTAATATCGTTAAGCTAAAATCATGTATTTATTCAAAAATACACATATAAATCCTTAAGGACTAATAAGTAGGGAGATTTCTTAATAAAAATACAATTCCATTTGAACAAATAATTTACTACAACGATCTACAGCTTTTTGAAATAAAGCCCCACTCTCATTAATAGTAGATTAACAACATTTTGATCTTAAATTCCTTATTTTTGCCAATTATGAGATTTAAAGTAAAATCAGCCTTCCAACCTACGGGAGATCAGCCTCAGGCCATCAAACAATTGGCTGAAGGAATCGAATCCAACGAAAGATATCAGACTCTTCTCGGGGTCACTGGTTCAGGAAAAACCTTTACCATGGCCAAGGTCATCGAGCAGGTACAGCGTCCTACTTTGGTACTGGCTCACAATAAAACCCTGGCCGCACAACTTTATTCTGAATTCAAAACTTTTTTTCCGGATAACCTGGTGGAATACTTTGTTTCCTATT
>DATGTY010000058.1:0-9271 GCA_035301605.1 Chitinophagaceae bacterium
AACAAAGGGGTGGAAAAGAAGCTGCCCGAACTCCATGAAGAAGCTTTTTCACATATCAATTGCTTAGAATGTGCCAACTGTTGTAAAACCATTAGTCCGCGTTACAAAGCTCCGGATATCAAACGGATTGCCAAACATTTGGGCATGAAAGAGGCAGCATTTACCTCAAAGTATTTGCGTCTTGATGAAGACGGAGATTATATCAATAAAAGTCAACCCTGCCCTTTTTTGGGCGAAGATAATTATTGCAGTATTTATGAGGTTCGCCCCCGAGATTGTAGGAAATATCCACATACCGATAGTCGCGATTTTATCAAATATCCTACCACTACTTATAAAAACTCCACCATCTGTCCGGCCGTTTATTATGTTTTGGATAAACTGAAAGAGCAAGTGGATTAGAGCGTTGGTTAATTGAGTTGATTGAGTTGATTGAGTTGATTGAGTTGATTGTCTGCCTGCCGATAGAAGCAGTGGAAATTTGGCAAAAATCCAACCGTATCTCCAATAAATATAACATCCCTAAAAACCAAGTCATAGAAAACGCATTGGCCATTTATCCGGATCAATTAAAAAGAGCGGAATATGCCCAATCCTATAGTCAGGCAGGAAAAGATGAAGAAGTCATGCTTATGGCAGAAGAAAGAATGGAAGAATATATGATTATTTTATCCTCTCGTACAAAGAATAAATCGTCTGATTAAGTTTTCCCCAAGAATATTTTTTCTTTTCTTCTTCAAAATTCTGTTTAAACTCGTCCTCAAGATTATTGGTAAAATAGTCTTCTATTCCTTGAGTAATCACTGATATATCAGGGTTTACGACCAAACCAATTTTATGATCCGGAATCATTTCAGGCAATCCCCCCACTTTGGTCACAAGCATCGGGCAATTAAAATGATAAGCAATTTGGGTCACCCCACTTTGCGTAGCATTTTTATAGGGTTGAGCGACCAAATTAGCTATACTAAAATAATATTTTACTTCTTCTTCTTTAATGAAATGGTCATGTACAATAACCTTATTCTGTAATTTTAAATCAGCTATTTGTTGGTCATATTGGTCTTTATCCGCATAATACTCTCCGGCAATAATGAGTTTCACATGGGCTTTAGCACGAGTTTTACTAAAAGCTTCTAATAACCAATCCAATCCTTTATAATCTCTGATAATCCCAAAAAAGAGGATATATTTGCTTTCTACATCCAAGTTCAAATATTGTGCAGCCTCCTTTCTTGGGACTTTTTCTCCAAAATGATCAAAAACAGGATGCGGATTATAAGCTCTGGGCTTTTGCGTATCAAACTTTTTTGATTCTGCTATCACACTTCTAGATAAACTTAAAAAAGCATCCACCGGTCGAAGAAAATATCGAGTTAATCCTTGATCACCCATTCTTTTTTCATGAGGAATGATATTATGCAATAACCCTATAACTTTTGTATGCTTATTTTTTTTCACTCTCCTTAATATAGTGCCCAAAGCGGATCCCATCAAAGGCAGCCAATATTTTACAATCACTAAATCTGGGGCTTCCTTTCTCAATTCCTCTCCTACTTTCAACCAATTTAAAGGATGAATAGTGTTGATTTTTCTATAAATTGTCACCCCCTTCGGTGGGGCTGCATCAGAATATTGGGTCTTCCCCGGGAAAAGGAAAGCGGGATATTGTAGAGAGAAGGTATAAATAGACACATCATGTCCATCCTGCTGTAATGCTTTTGCCATTCTCACACTAAATGAAGCAATCCCTCCTCTATAAGGATAAGCCGGACCCATAATGACTATTTTCATACCAATCAGTTCTGAATGTCAAAAATATAGAAGATTTTAAGAAAACTACGACTTATTTCAAGTAAACCATAAAATCGGTTTGCAATATTATATAAAACCTTGTATTTTGTCATCTCTTTACATCTTAAAACAACTCCATTATGAAGAAAATTACATCTCTTTTTCTTATTTTATTCACATCTTTTTCGTTCCTACAGGCGCAAGACCAGGAATTGGCTTCTCCGGATAATAACATTTGGATAGGCATCACCACCCAACCATTTTTACATTATACCATAAAAAAGAACGGGAAAATACTCCTTCCCGAAGTCCGTGCTACAATGACACTAAAAAACGGAAAGATATTGGCAAAAGGAGATAAAATAAAGGGACACAAAGTAAATACTGTAAAGGAAACAATCACCCCAACAGTCGCAGTAAAGAATGCAACGATCCCTAATCACTACAACGAACTTGTCATTAAATACAAAAACTTTAAAGTGGCTTTTCGCGCCTATAATGATGCCGTAGCTTACAGATTTATCACAAATTTTAAAGATAGTATCATTGTAAAGTCGGAACAATTTAAGCTACAACTCCCAAATAAATCCACAGCATGGTTCGCTCAACTTGATAATAAGGATAACGTTCAAGACCGCTGGATGAATTCTTACGAACATCTATATTTAGAAAAGCCAACAAACACACTTGGTTCGAGCACAGCCGAGCTGCCATTATTAGTAAACCTGCATGAAGAAGGGAAAATTCTTATCACTGAAAGTGATTTGCATGATTATCCCGGACTATATTTTACCGGAGCCAAAAACAACAGTCTAAAATCTATCTTTCCTCCTCGTGTAAAAACCAACAGAAAAAACGTAAAAGGTCAAGGCGGCTGGGATCGCGTAGTACATCCCAAAACAGTATATCCCTATATTGCTAAAACAAGTGGAAAAAGAACCTTCCCATGGCGTATTATAGCCATCGCAGATAAAGATATACAGCTACTAAACAATGAAATCGTATATAAGCTCGCTGAACCTAATCGCTTAGAAAACACTGATTGGATTACCCCCGGACAAGTAGCCTGGGACTGGTGGAATCATTGGAACATCACAGGCGTTGATTTTAAAGCCGGCATTAATAACCAAACCTACAAATACTATATCGATTTTGCTGCCCGACATAACCTGCCTTATATCATTATGGACGATGGTTGGTACATGCTGGGGGATTTAACACAGGAAAGTGAAAATATTGATGTAGCAGAATTAAGTCAATATGCACAAAGTAAGGACGTCGGTATTATTCTCTGGTGCTCCTGGTTAACCCTAGATAAGCAAATGAAAGAAGTCATGGATCTATTTGAAAAATGGAACATCAAAGGCATCAAAGTAGATTTCATGAATCGTGATGATCAGGACATGGTTAATTTTTATTGGCGATGTGCCAAAGCTGCAGCAGAACATCATCTCATTGTAGATTATCACGGCTCTCATAAACCGGCAGGACTAAACAGAACCTATCCTAATGTAATTAACTACGAAGGGGTCGCCGGTTTGGAAAATGATAAATGGACCGATAAAATGGCCACACCAACCATGGCAGTCACCCTCCCTTTCACTCGCATGTTTGCCGGTCCCATGGATTACACTCCCGGCGCCATGCGCAATGCACAAAAAAGAGATTTTAAAGCTATAGGAGATTACCCTATGAGCTTGGGAACGCGCTGTCAGCAATTAGCAATGTATGTATTATATGATGCACCATTACAAATGCTAAGTGACAATCCGACTATTTATGAAAAAAATCCCAAATCCCTACAATTTATCACCTCCGTTCCAACGACCTGGGATAAAACCATTCCCTTAGCCGGAAAAATAGGGGAATACTTTGCCATGGCACGAAAAAAAGGAAAGCAATATTTCGTAGGAGCCATGACCAATTGGGATGCCCGAGACTTAACCATCGACTTTTCATTCCTTCCTCCCGGAGATTGGCAAATTGTTATTTTTAAAGATGGAGTTAATGCCGACAGAAATGGAATTGACTTCAAAAAAACAACCTCCACAATTTCTAATAAAGATCAGCTAAAAATACACATGGCACCCGGTGGAGGATGGGCAGCCAGAATCTCTAAACCCTAATCGAATCATAATAAACAAACTTGTAAATCCTATAAGGTTTTAAAACCTTATAGGATTTTATTTTTTAAAAATGTAATTTTGTCATATTTATTATCGAAAATATGACAAAAAGTCTGATTTAACAATATGGTTTATTATTTGTTTATTAAGTATAAAATAGAAAAAACAAGAAAAATAAAGATATGAACCCCAATAATTTAACCATAAAAGCCCAGGAGGCGCTGCAGCAAGCGCAACAGCTTGCTTTTAATGCCAGTAACCAGAGTATAGAATCCGGGCACATTCTAAAAGCACTCATAGACGATAATGGAGATGTCATCGATTTTCTATTAAAGAAAAATGATGTCAATATGAGCTTTTTACAACAGAAACTAGACAACCAGTTAAAAAGCTATCCTCGCATTTCCGGCGAAGGTGGACAATTAATGAGTCGAGACGCCAACAATGTATTATTGCGCGCAGGCGCTGTCATCAAAGAATTTAAGGACGAATATGTCAGCGTAGAACATTTGCTTTTGGCTATTTTACAAGGAAAAGATAATACGGCAAATCTGTTAAAGGATGGCGGATTAACAGTAAAAGGACTCAAGTCAGCCATTAATGAATTGCGAAAAGGATCCAACATCACTTCGCAAAATGCAGAATCTCAGTATAATGCTTTGAAGAAATTTGCTCGTAATCTAAATGAAGAAGCATCTTCGGGAAAATTGGATCCTGTTATAGGTAGAGATGAAGAAATTCGCAGAACACTACATATATTAACCAGAAGAACAAAGAATAATCCTATTCTGGTAGGAGAACCTGGGGTGGGTAAAACAGCTATCGCAGAGGGGCTCGGACATAGAATCGTCAATGGAGACGTACCTGAGAATCTAAAATCTAAAGTTATTTATGCTTTAGATATGGGATCGCTTATGGCTGGCGCCAAGTATCGTGGAGATTTTGAAGAACGACTGAAAGCTGTTATTAAGGAAGTATCTGAAAGTGATGGAGAAATTATTCTTTTCATCGATGAGATACATACTCTCGTGGGAGCAGGCGCAATGGAAGGCGCCATGGATGCTGCCAATATTCTAAAACCTGCTTTGGCCAGAGGTGAATTGAGAGCAGTAGGCGCGACAACCCTTTCAGAATATCAAAAATATTTTGAAAAAGATAAAGCTTTAGAACGTCGATTCCAAAAAGTAATGGTGGATGAGCCTTCTGTAGAAGATGCCATCTCTATTCTTCGTGGTTTGAAAGAACGTTATGAAACCCACCATCATGTAAGAATTAAGGATGAAGCCATTATCTCAGCAGTAGAACTTTCTAATCGTTATATTTCGGATCGATTTCTTCCTGATAAAGCCATCGACCTCATTGATGAGAGCGCTGCAAAATTGCGTTTAGAAATGAATTCTATGCCGGAAGAGCTAGACGAATTAGAAAGAAGAGTTCGGCAATTAGAAATAGAAAGAGAAGCAATTAAGCAGGAAAACGACAAAGAAAAACTGCAGGGTTTAAATAAGGAAATTGCTGAACTCAATGAAGAACGCAATGCATTTAAAGCTAAATGGAAACAGGAAAAAGAGATTGTAGATAAAATTCAAAATGCCCAATCTGCAATTGAAGACCTTAAACTGGAAGCTAAAAACGCAGAACGTAACGGAGATTATGAAAAGGTAGCAGAGATTAGATATGGGAAAATAAAGGAAGAACAGGATAAGGCTGAAAAATTCACCAAGGAGTTAGAAGACATTTCTAATAACAAACGAATTTTGAAAGAAGAAGTTGATGCAGAAGATATTGCAGAAAATGTATCCAAAGCAACCGGAATACCTATTACCAGAATGCTTCAGACAGAGAGAGAGAAGCTTCTTCATTTAGAAGACCATCTTCATGAGAGAGTCGTTGGACAAGATGAAGCTATCGAAGCTGTTTCCGATGCCATAAGAAGAAGCCGATCAGGATTGCAAGATCCTAATAAACCCATAGGCTCTTTTATATTTTTAGGAACAACCGGGGTGGGTAAAACCGAGTTAGCTAAAGCTCTTGCAGAATTTCTCTTTGATGACGAAAACATGATGACAAGGATAGACATGAGTGAATATCAAGAGAAACATTCTGTCAGCAGACTGGTTGGTTCACCTCCCGGATATGTAGGATACGACGAAGGCGGGCAATTAACTGAAGCAGTACGAAGAAAACCCTATTCGGTTGTCTTATTAGATGAAATTGAAAAAGCACATCCTGATGTTTGGAACACCATGTTACAGGTGCTTGATGATGGTCGATTGACAGACAACAAGGGTCGTGTAGTCAATTTCAAAAACACCATTATCATCATGACTTCAAACATGGGAAGTAATATTATTCAGGAAAACTTTGAAGACATAGATAGCAAAAATAGAGAAGAAATATTAGAAGATACACGAAGCAAAGTAATGAGCCTCCTTCGGAAGACAATACGTCCGGAGTTCTTAAATCGGGTCGATGAGATTATCATGTTCCAACCCTTAATGCGTGAAGAGATCAAGGGAATTATTAAAATCCAGCTTGAACATTTAAGAACATTAATGGAGAAAAATGGCATGCAACTCAAGTTTACCAATTATACTCTGGAATATCTGGCTGAAAAAGGATATGATCCGCAATTTGGTGCCCGACCATTAAAAAGGGTTATCCAAAAAGAGATTATTAACCTGCTCAGCAAAAGGATTCTTGCAGGAGATATTGATAAATCACAACCGGTATTGATTGATGTATTCGACGGGGTTGTCGTAATTCGTAATGATGAAGAAGAGATTGAGGAAAATGCCTTGCATGTAGATTCAAAAGGAAAAATCGGGTCTGATTAATTCATAGTAGTTAGATTCGAGAAAGCCTCTGGTTTCAGGTTGAAACCGGGGGCTTTTTTATACTACATTAAAAACAAAGCGCATTAAAATATAAAAGAGTGCTGCAAAAACCAGAAACATGATTGCTCTCTTTTTCTGTTTTTGAGCAACATCCCGATTTTTCTTATTCATGACCCACCCCATCAAAGAAAAAAAGAATAACCCTAAGGAAGCCAATAAACAAAATGCTACCAGCCAAAAGATAATGCGCATACTCCCTATTTTTTGTAAGAATAATTTTAAGGATGCTAAACTACGAAAGATTTATAAGTTGTAAATTAAAGTCAATCATTTCTTTCAGCTCAATAAGTCAATCATTTCTTTCAGTTCAATAAGTAAATCATTTCTTCACTTTAATCACTCTCACTTTCCATACTTCGGGTCCTTCTTCTAAATATTCCCAACGAAAAGGGTCTTCACTTTCTGCTTCCATTTGATAATAGAGCGGTTTCGGATCATGATCATTAACGAACTCAAACGCTTCACCAACTTCAATATCCTTAAAAGCCTGATAAAACATTTCATGTCTTTCTGTTGGCGGATAAGCTCGCACATCAAATTCATTCACTACAGAGAAACCATCATCCCCTAATCCGGTTTTTACATTCTTGGTCAAATGAATCACCACCTCTTTTTCTTCTTTTTTCTTATAGAGCCAGCTATGTTTACCTTCAAATTTCCGAATAAACACATGGTGAATTTCTACGGGATCCTCTTCTGCAATAATTTCCATGGTATCCCCTTCTTCCATCATCCCGTAGCGATGAAAAATAACCTGCTTCCAACGCTTTTTATCCACTTTTCGTAAATCCATTAAGGTTGAAATATCGGTAAACTCCCGACCCTTAGAGGCTTCCGTTCGAGTTACCTTTACCTTCCATTCTCGTCCTCCTCTATTCAAATATTCCCAATCTACCACATCTCCATAAACAGAACGAAACTCATAATACAAGGGAATAGGATCATGATCATTGATAAAAATAAAACTTTCATTTACCGGTAATTCTTTAAACACCTTCAATAATTTCTTATGCCTTTCTATTGGAATAAGTGTTCTAACATCTAATTCTTCTATAGCCTGTGATTGATTATCCATAACTTTTTTATTTAAAATAAAGGATATTTTTATCTTATAGAAGCTAAGGTAGGATAAAATCACAAAAGGGACAATTACCAATCTCATAATTGTTCTGTTACCTGATCCTAAAACGATAACATATAAGGAACGACCCTCTATAAATTATACCTATAACCCTATAGTAATTAACAAAGTACGAAATGATGATACCTTCCCAAAATTGTCTCATATTTGCTATTAGAAACTATTCATTCACTATAAAAAAATAAAAAAATGACATTAGTAGGAAATCAATTCCCAAACATATCAGTAGATGCCATGAACGAAATGGGCGACACTTTTCAATTAAATGTTTTGGAGGAAGCACAAAAAGAAAATAAAAAAGTATTGTTGTTCTGGTACCCAAAAGACTTCACTTATGTATGTCCTACAGAATTACATGCTTTTCAAGAAGCGATTAAAGAATTTGAAGATCGAAACACCAAAGTAATAGCAGCCTCATGTGACACACCGGAAGTCCACTTTGCCTGGTTAAACACCCCTAAGGATGAAGGTGGAATCGAAGGCGTAACTTACCCAATTTTGGCAGATACAAACCGTAATTTGAGTACTCAACTGGGCATTTTAGATTTAGAAGAAGCAATCAATGAAGAAGGCACACTAAACTTTGCAGGAAGCAACGTAACTTATCGTGCGACCTACTTAATTGATGAAGAAGGAAAAGTCTTCCATGCAAGCGTTAATGACATGCCTTTAGGAAGTAACGTTAAAGAATTCTTACGCATGATTGATGCTTATGCCCATGTACAAAAACACGGAGAAGTTTGTCCGGCAAACTGGGAAGAAGGCAAAGCTGCAATGAAAGAAAACAGCAAAGGTGTAGCAGAATATTTATCTGCCAACTAATTCCGATTTCGGATTATTATTCACAACTAAAACTTAAAACAATGGCTGAAATACTAGAAAAAGATAACCTGGCCGAAGTGGTAGCAAACAATGAAACTGTCATTGTCCAATTTATGGCCGGCTGGTGTGGTAATTGTCGGTTGATGAAACCAAAATTTAAAAAATTATCCCGGGAAACTGAAGGTGCAGAATTTTATCTGGTTGATGCTGAGAAATTTCCTGAATCCAGAAAAATGGCAACAGTCGATAATTTACCCACTTTTGCCACTTATAGAGATGGAAAATTTGTAAATCAGGTACAAACAAATAAGTTTGACTCCTTAAAAGAATTAGTCAATGAAGTTACCAATAATTAGACACTTACAGAAGAACAATTCAGTAGAAGAATTACAGCATACTGCAGAGGTATTAGAATCTTTCTCTGAACATCGTTCCATAAGTGAAACAGAAACAGACGTAGTGGGAGAATTACTCACCAATGTTTGTGGCGC
>DATGTY010000059.1:0-3683 GCA_035301605.1 Chitinophagaceae bacterium
GCCTTTAATTTTAGGTATTTCGTTATGGGTATTTGTTTCTGTGATTTCTCTTTTAATTATTCTGCACATTGCATAGACATGGTGAAATATTTGAATAAGGAGAGCAATATATAATTCCTTCAGTAAATAATTATGTTGGAAAGAGAGGATTGGTTATCTTTATAGCCTTATTCTTGCTAAGAAATATTTTTTATTATGAGAAAAATTGTACTTCTGTGTTTGGTGATGGCGTTAGGTTTATATTTTTGTTCTTCCGCTAACTCACAAAATCAGAAACAAACTGTAAAAAAAGACAGTGATTTTAAAATCATAGGATACCTTACTGCCAATCCGGTGCGCATGGATTCTATTCCATTTGAATATTTAACGCATATTAACTATGCTTTTGGCATACCATCAAAAGAAGGGAACGGCACATTATTGCCTATTCCCCATTCAAAATTTCTGAAGGAGGTTGTTAAAACAGCTCATCAAAAAGGAGTAAAGGTTTTATTGTCCATCGGAGGATGGAATATTGGAGATGGGGGAGGTATGGATACTCGTTTTGAAGAATTAGCCAATAGTGAAAAAAGCCGAACTACTTTTGTACACTCGGTGATGAATATCGTTCGAAAGTTTGACCTGGATGGTGCAGATATTGACTGGGAATATCCGGATCCGATTGAGCCTTCATCTACGAATTTTGTACTTTTGATGAAGGAATTAAGAGATAGTCTGCATCCTGCAAACAAAAAACTAACCGCTGCTATCGTAGCCTATCATGATCATCATGGGTATGGTATTAAAGATCAGATATTTAAAATTGCTGACTGGTTGAATATCATGGCCTATGACGATGATTATAATACTTTTGGTGGTGCTCATGTCCCTCATTCTCCTTATTGGTTAGACATTCGTTGTTTTGATTATTGGGTGAATGATAGAGGATTAGCTAAAGAAAAAGCCATTATGGGCGTTCCCTTTTATGGGAAAGGAAAAGATGTCGGTATGGGGTATCAACAGTTGTTAGAGGAAGGCGCCAATCCTTACGCGGATGTATATGATAGTATTTATTATAATGGCATTAAAACGATGAAAGCTAAAACACGTCTGGCGCTGAAACGTGGAAATGGCATTATGATTTGGGAAATCATGCAGGATGTATCGGGTCAGTATTCTTTATTAAAAGCTATTAATGAGGTAGTTGATACAACTGAATAGTTATAATGCTTTTATGATAAAGGAAGTTCCATTACAAAATCATTCATGTAATATCCCTGACCAATTGGATTATCTTCTGTACTGATGATTTTAAAACCTTGTTTTTGGTAAAAATTTACTGCTTTATTATACCTATTGACGTTTAATTGAAGTGTTTTTTTCCCGGATTGACGAGCTCTTAAAATAACTTCTTTTAATAAAGACTTACCAATTCCAAGTCCTTGTGATTCAGGGAGTATATAAATCTTTTGAAGAATTGTTTTTTTAGTTTTGTTTACGTAGGAACAATATCCGCAGTTTTGGTCTGCTGCTTTTACGAGTAAGAAATGGTGTCCTTTCTGCATTTGTTTAGATAAAGAGGAATAGCTATACATCCATTCCAGCATGTAAGCGATTTGTTCTTTACATAAAATATTTTTAAAGGTTGAAGGCCAAGTCTTTATTGCCAAATCGTTGATTAGTGGAATATCTTTTTCCCGGGCATCAATAATATGAATCATGACAGCTGGATTAGAGGATAAAGGTAGAGAAATTACCATAGAAAGCCTGACGGAAATTTGAATTTAAAAAAGTAACTTCGCCATGTCAATTAATTAAATAAAATTAAAACTGTTGCATTTATGGAGCTTGTCCCAGTTCATAATGTGGATACCGTACGTCGCTTTTTAGAAGTTCCGGCATTTATTAATAAAAATAATGATGATTGGATTCGTCCGCTGGATAAAGATATTAAAGAAGTCTTTGATTCTGAGAAAAATAAGCTATTCAAACGAAAGGATAATGAATGTAAGCAGTGGGTTTTGGAAGATCAGGGAAAAGATATAGGACGCGTAGCTGCGTTTGTGAATAAAAAATATAGAAATCCGGGAGATGACCAGCCTACAGGAGGAATTGGTTTCTTTGATTGTATTGATAATCAGAAAGCTGCTGATTTCATATTGGATCACTGCAAAAAATGGTTACGGGAAAGAGGAATGGAGGCCATGGATGGCCCCATCAATTTTGGAGAAAGAGATCGATGGTGGGGTTTGCTGGTGGATGGTTTTCATGAGCCTTTGTATGGGATGAACTATAATCCGCCGTATTATCAGAAACTTTTTGAAAATTATGGATTCAAGTCTTTTTTTCATCAATATTGCTATGCCTTATATGTGAATGCTGAATTGCAATCAAAACTTTATGATCGACATGCTAAATTTGCAAAGGATCCAAACTATAGATGTGAGCATATTGATAAGAAGAAATTAGAAAAATATGCAACAGATTTCTGCACAGTTTACAATAAAGCATGGGCGGGTCATGGAGGGAATAAAACGATGGGGATCCGACAGGCAAAAATGCTTTTCAAGAGCATGAAACCCGTGATAGATGAAAGGATTGTCTGGTTTATTTATCATAAAGAAGAACCCATAGGCTTTTGGCTAAATCTTCCGGATTTGAATCAGTGGTTTAAGTATCTGAATGGGAAGTTTGGGTTATGGCAAAAGTTGCACTTTTTGTGGCTGAAAAAAACAAAGAAAAATAAAAGATTTGTAGGAATTGTATTTGGCGTGGTTCCCGAATTTCAAAAGACGGGAGCTGATGCTTTTCTGATGATTGAAGGGGCTAAAGCATTGAGGAAAGGGAATTTATATGATGAATTTGAAATGGAGTGGATTGGAGATTTTAACCCGACGATGATAAATTTGGCTAAATCTATCGGAACTCACAGAAGCAGGAAATTGACTACTTATAGATATTTATTTGACAGAAATAAAGAATTTAAAAGACATCCTACTATAGGTTAAACAGTTGATTCAGATTCTTCTGCTTCAAGTTCTTCTTTGAATAAAGGATCATTCAAATGTGCTTTTACTTTCTCTATGGGGAGGCGAGATTTGACAGCCAACCATAGAATGAAAAGAGAGAATATCGCCATAATCAAAATCCCCCATCCTGTGCCAATAATCCCAAGATTTCCTGCTTCTTCTGATGGATCCGGGAAAGAGCCTAAGTAACTAATTAAAGTAATTCCGGCTAACCAAATGAGTAACCAATAGCCCGAGCGAAACTCTAAATCAGGCGTTTTCCCTTTATTAACCTTTTCATGAATGATTAGAATAACATATCCTATGAGTTGCGCAATCATCATTTTCCATATAATATCCCATCCTGACCAATAAATAATAACATTGGTGGCCAAAAAAGCCAAATAGCACATGATGTGAATCCATGGTAGTTTAAAAGGTCTTTTATGATCGGGAATCTGTTTACGCATGGCTAATAATACCAGAGGACCTGTTCCGAAAGATAAAATAGTCGCCGATACTACAAAACCTACCAACTTTTGCCATCCGGGGAAAGGAAGAAAAAAAATACACCCTGCTATAAAAGTGACAATCACACTGACCCATGGAACGCCTTTTTTATTTACTTTAGCCAGTGCTTTAGGCGAATTCCCATTACGTCCCATAGCATATGATAGACGGGAAGTTACGGTGGTA
>DATGTY010000060.1:0-3304 GCA_035301605.1 Chitinophagaceae bacterium
TGTCCTTATTATGAGCAGTTACAGTATGAAGGAGATACACGTATTCAGGCGTTGATATCCTATTATAATACAGGCGATGATCGACTGGCGCGAAAAGCCATTAATGATTTTTATCTGGGCAGAGTGCCTTCCGGTCTGACACAGGGTCGATTTCCAAGTAATAAACTACAGGTGATTCCGCCTTATTCTCTTTTTTGGATATCTATGTTATATGATTACTGGATGCATTGTCCGGATGCCGGTTTTGTTTCACAATATTTAGATGCAGCCGAAGGCATACTAAAATGGTATGAACGTCATATTGATGAACAGTATGGGATGCTGGGATCCATGAAATGGTGGAACTTTGTGGATTGGAATAAGGCTTTTCCCGGAGGTACCCCCAATGGAGCTACTGATGGTCATTCTTCCGTAATTACCTTGCAGTATGCTTATACTTTAAAACAGGCTTCAAAACTATTTACTGATTATGGTCGGGATGAAAAGGCAAAACATTATTCGGAATTGGCAGCATCTCTTGCAAAAGAAACCTATCGCCATTGTTTTGACAAAAAAAGGATGGAAATGGCTAATATGCCTATGCTAAAGCTTCGGAAGGAACACCAACCTATAAAGAAAAAATTTAGCCAGCATGCCGGTATTATGGCGATTCTTGCAGGAGCTATTCCGGAAAACGAAGAAGGTAAAGTGATGAATAAAATCTTAAATGATACTTCACTTAGTCAGGCTACTTTTTATTTCCGTTTTTATCTGAATCGCGCGCTTATTAAGACTGGGAATGGAAATAAATATTATGCTCAACTTACGCCTTGGCGGAATATGTTGCAAATAGGGCTCACTACTTTTGCAGAAGAACCTGATCCTACGCGTTCAGATTGTCATGCCTGGTCGGCCAGTCCAAATTATGATTTTCTGGCTACAATATGTGGTATTATGCCTGATGCGCCCGGCTTTCAAAAGGTTCGTATCGCACCGGCATTAGGAAAACTAAAGGAAGTGACAGGAAGTATGCCGCTGCCTGGAAGAAAATCAAATGAAATGATAAAGGTTCATATTAGAAGAACCGATGAGCATGGAGGGATTAAAGCAGAGGTTACTTTGCCTGAAGACATTAGAGGCCGTTTTGTCTGGAATGGAAAGGATGTTGAGTTGCAGGGTGGGACGCAGGAAGTAATGATTGGTAATTAAGGATTATTAGGTTGGGTTTTGATTTGATAATCATAAAATAATCTAAACCATGAAGTTACTGGTAGCGGAACAATGTTTATTCAATTCTTCAAATAATATTTTCTAGAATTATTTTTGTTTATCTATATAGGCTCTATGATGAGATGATTCTGCTTTTGAGCCTAATGCTAACCTTTGCAAGCAGCATAGTGCAGGATAGTTAGAAAATAACATGGATATATCTTAGTCCTATCTTTTAGTTTAAGTAGCCCCAATAGTATTTGTATGGTCTGTTTTCAGTATATGGGGATATATAATTTCTAAATTAGAATAAATTACTACAAATGATGAAGATATATTCAGGTGTTTATAATCGAAAAGGGAAAGATATGAATCATTGGTTAAGCATTATTTTTAGGGTATTGCTGCCCCTTGTTTTTATATTTATTTCCTTAACTGTATTTGCGAGTTCTCATTCTAATGTGATGAATGTCCCTGAAAAAATAATAAAGGGAGTTGTTGTGGATTCATTGAGTGGCAATCCATTGCCGGGGGTTACTATTCAAATTAAAGGGACTTCTTCAGGTACAACTACGAATGGAAAGGGGGCTTTTCAATTGTCGGTGTCCGATGAAGCAGTATTGGTAGTTTCTTATTTGGGGTATAATGAGAAAAAAATTCTAGTAAATGGGCAAACTGATATCAAGATATCATTATCCTCTTCTGCGACCAGTTTAGATCAGGTAGTTGTGATTGGGTACGGGTCTGTTAAGAAAAAAGATGTCACAGGGGCAGTTTCTAAAATAGGATCGGAAAAAATAGAAAAGAGACCTATGAAGAATGCTGTGCAGGCAATGCAGGGGCAGATTGCAGGAGTGGATGTTTCTTCTAGCCAAAGACCCGGTGAGGTCGGTGATATTACCATACGGGGAGTTCGTTCTTTGACAGCATCCAACGAACCTCTTTATGTTGTTGATGGCATTCCCTTGACTACGGGAGGAATTGAATATTTGAATCCTAATGATATTGAATCTATAAGTGTACTGAAAGATGCTTCTGCTACTGCAATTTATGGTTCTAGGGGCGCTAATGGTGTCGTTTTAGTAACTACAAAAGGGGGAGAAAAAGGTCGTTTTAAGGTGAACTATTCAGGATCTGTTTCTTTTTTAAAGATGCATAATTTGGCCACCCTAATGAATGCATCTCAGTCTATAGACTATCGCCGATGGGCTTTTTATTATTCTAATCCCAATCTATATCCTAGAGGTGACGAACCTACTAAAAAATCCGATTATCAAATATTTAATGGTTCAGGAGATCCTGCTACATGGGCTAATATTGAACGAGGGTGGTCCTCCGGTAAGTGGGATGGGTCCAAGGTAAAGACAACTTGTTGGACATGTTTGGTCACCCAACCCGGAATATCTACACAACATACTTTAAGTGTTAGTGGAGGCTCTGAGAAGATGAAAGGATATGCATCCTTTGGCTATCTTAACAATAAAGGTACTTCTAAGGGGCAAGCTTATAAAAGATATACCGGGAATGCAAGATTAAGTTTTACTCCTACTAAATGGTTTACTTTTGGCGCTAATATTAATGCAAGTTATAGTAAACAAAATTATGGGCAATCAAATACAGGAAGACAAACAATAACTTCTTCCGGTGATATATTCCATTCAGCGGAAATAATTTATACTTACACTGTCCCCTTTGATAGTGCGGGTAATAGGATTTTATATCCTGGTGGGGATCAAGCTGTTAAAACGGTTATGAATGAATGGAAGTATTCTACTGATCAACGCGTTGCTTTCAGAGCCTTCGGTAGTTTTAATGCGCAATTAGATTTTGGTTCAATAGTTCCCGTTTTAAAAGGGTTGAGTTACCGAATGAATTTTGGTCCTGACTTTTCAATACACAGAGATGGGGTTTATATAGATGGAAAGTCTGCAATAAGAAATGGAACGAGTTATGCTTCCTTATCTAAAAATCTAGCTATTTCTTACACTCTTGATAACCTAATTTACTATAATCGAACGTTTGGTAAGAATGATTTTCATCTTACTTTATTGCAGACCCAAACTAAGTACCATACAGAAGGTAGTGATATATCTGCAGATGATATTCCATTTGCCAG
>DATGTY010000061.1:0-3426 GCA_035301605.1 Chitinophagaceae bacterium
CATGGAATTAGCCCATCCGGATTTGAACAATAAGTTAGATTCTTATCAAAAAATTACCTATTCGGACATTTATACTTTTCTTAAAAATATAGATTTTGAACAAGAGGAATTTCCTGTCTCCGAATTCAATTACATGTATTATGCTTTATTGACGGAAGTAATAGCTAACCAGCAAAACGAAGATTATTTTTCTTTGCTCGAAAAAAACATCATCGAACCTCTGAAACTAACTCACACCCAATATTTAGACGATTTCAAAGCGGAAGAATTAAGCCCTGTCTTTGACAAAACAGATGAGACGGAACGATTACGCTTTGATGCTTTGAAAGAAAGTACGGAGCTTCAATCCTCTTTAGAAGACATGATCAGCTTCACTCGCCAGCAATTATTATTCGCAGAAAACAGCTTGCAAAAAGGTATGACCTTAACACGGGATTTGTCCAGTTTCGATGAACGGGACCAAGCCGTGGGCTTAGCCTGGCAAAGTGAGATGACAGAAGGAATGGTATACTATTATATTCAAGGAAATACTCCTGGATCCTCAGCTTTTGTCACAATAATACCCGATATCAAATCGGCTTTAATTGTTTTATCAAACACCCCTTTGGATACACAAAATTTCTCGAAGACTATTTTAAATCAAATGATCCAAGAGTAGCTCTTTACCTTCTAATCATCAATACGAAGGAATTTACCTTCTTTGCTAAACTCAAGCTCTAATCCATTAGAAATTTCGATTTCATCGTAATTTCTCTTCATTTTCAAGTTAGTAATGTACAAATCAGGATAATTTTCTTTAACGTAGCTTTGAATAGATTTCGATAATAAGCCTGCAGGCACTTCTCCGCATTGCATATCTACCTTGTAGAAATCACCATTTCCATCAAATTCAATCTTCTCACGTCCACTCAGTTTCAATTTGTATTCTTTAACCCGTCCATTTTTCGTTTTAGATTTTATCTGAATGACTTCTAAATCCGGAAAGTACTGCTTCACAAAATCCTGAGATTTTTGTGGCAAATCTTGCAAAGATATGCGTTGTTTTTGTGCCTGAACCGGGTTCAAAAATAACATACAAATAAAAATGGAAAATGATATACTCAATACTCTGTTCATAATATTATTTTATTAAAATTTTTAACCTACTTTTTTAATCTTCTATTTCATCAGATAAAGGCATGAATATAGCTTTCAAATCTGGATCTTTCATGCTTTTATCTAAGGGAAAGATGGGTCTCTTTATATTTTTATATTCTAATCTATACAAATCTTGATCCACTCCACCGGGTGTGAGCGCCATTACCCAATCTTTTCGTATATCATATAACTCTGGGACCAGATAACCTTGTTTTACGACCAATATATCCTTATTCTCAAGATCTATATCCAAATCAGAAAACTGTTTTAAATAATGATAAGCCGCTCTTTTTTCAGTAACTATCACAATTGAATTCCCTACTTTTACCGCTACCGACGTATTGTTTCCATCTTGATGGGTAGCATTAATTACGCCTTTTAATTTTACAGGGCCAGCGTGATTGCTATCAACCAAAGCTCCTACTTCTTCCTCCACTTCAGATCCCACTCCTGCTTCAAGGGCTTTTTCTACAAATTTCCTCCCTGGAATAGATGCATACACCCATGATTTTCCTTCTTGCGAAGTGAAACTCGGGATCTGCAACAGCTCTCTCAGCGTCCAAGTAACATCTCCGGCACCTCCGGCTGTAGGATTATCTCCCATATCACTAATAATAAAAGGTTTTTTATCACTTTTTATCGCTTTGAAAATAGCTTTCTCAAAATCTAAAGTAGGTGCAACAAATTCAAATTCCTCTCTGACGTTCCAAAAGTCTGCTGCTAAAGTCTCTGCTGCTTTTTCAACAGATTCTTTATCATCTCCATATGCCACTACTACTCCATGATTTCTTGACTGATCTCCCCAAGGATAGGACATCCATATGGAAACATCTATCACCTTATCGCCGCTAATAAAAGAAGGTATTTTGCGATACAGACTCTTTCCCGGCTCTACGCGAGTGCTCGTCTGCTCGCCTGCCAAAAGAATAGGCACCGGCACCCAAGCTTTATATTTGGGTTTACCCTTTCCATACTCAAGTCTATCCAAAAGATTATCTATAGCTCTTCTCTTTGTCTCCCATCTATCTTCATGAGGTGCCATTCGAAACGCCGTAATCAAATCTGTATGCTGGGCTAAAGTAGGGGAAACACTGCCATGCAAATCCATGGAAGTAGAAATAATAGTCTCCTTACCTACTACCTTACGGATACGCGTAATAAAATCCCCCTCTGGATCCTCAATACCTTCTACTCCCATAGCCCCATGGATATCAAAGTATATTCCATCTAAAGGTAAGTTTTGTTCTAGGCTGTCTAATATTCTGTTCACCAAAATCTCATAAGCTTCTTTAGTTGCTTGCCCCCCAGGCATCGCATGACCGACGATCAAAGGAATCCAATTAGCCTCTTCTTTTAAACTTGAATCCTGATGAAAAAACGGATAAGATTCAAAAACTTTTGTTCCGTATTGGGGCCTAAAATCTTCTTCCTGAGTTAAAGCAGGTGAAAAAACACTGGCTTCCAGACCTAACCCGAGAATCGCTATTTTAGGAAGAGTGGAATTCCCAACGTCCGATTCGGGCTTACCAACACAACCCAAGGTTAAAAGGGAAATTATCAAACCGCATAAAAAAATAGAATACCGACATTCATTTTGCTTCATTTTACTTTGCTGTTTTTTTTAAAGACATCTAATGGTAATACAAAATTTTATTGTTTCCGTTATTTTCACCAAAACACGTCAATAGTAAGAATATGTTGCGGATACCTGTACGTTATTATAACAAAACTCCTATTTATTGCTTTTTAAATATAACGATTATAAATTATTTTCTTGAATACTCTCAAAAAATATCAATCTGTTAAATTCCGGAAACATGCTTATCTTTAGGAGAGCTAACCGAATAACTTACTTTTAAAACTTTCGTTTCTCCCGGATCAAGGGATATCTTCCAGTGAAGTTCCCCTTTCTCATTGTTTACTTCTGCTCCAGAAGTGTTAATGAGTTTAACAACAATATCTTTTTCTGTAGAAAGAGGAAACTGTTCTACGACTTCCATTTCTGTAGTTTCGTTTCTAGTATTCCTAACGGTAATTTCATAACTATAATCCCGTTTTTTAGTTTTGCCCAAAAATGTCGTTTTACTTCCTTCCTCTTCCACCTTTTCATATTTAGTATGTATTCTGTCATCTCTCCCCAAGCTAAGTGTCAAAGTATCTTCGGTAGAATTTGGGTTGATATAAGAAGTACCTGCATAATTATTGTCAATAAGCAAATTTGCATTCCCCGGCAACAAATTGTATTGCTCCCAATCCGTTATCTTTCCAATTAAAAATGCCGTTTCATCT
>DATGTY010000062.1:0-4615 GCA_035301605.1 Chitinophagaceae bacterium
AAATCCACCAAGAGAAAAAAGCCGATCTACGCTTAACAGAGCATAGCCGAAAGCCCCCTCTCGAGAAAGCTTTCGTTGGGGGCTTTCGGCTATGCTACCTAATGATGTGCGAAGTTCGCGAAGCGACGAGTCTCACAAATATACGAAACTTTCTTAAATATCCAATAATTATGTATATATTTGATAGTCAATAATAATGTTGTCGTATTCTAAATATTTATTTAGAATACGTATCTTTAGATATTTAAATGGCGTACTTATGGATACTCAAAAAACGAAGGTTAAATTTAATCCTTCCAAATTTAAAATAACGGAAGGAATACATAAAGGAAAAGAGGTGATTTGGCTTCAGTTTGACTATGATAAAGACCTGATAAAGATGATTAAGCAAAACACTAAAGGTCGCTGGTCGCAGACGAAGAAATGTTGGTACCTGTTGGATAATAAATACAATCGTACACTTTGTGGATTGCAAGAAAGCGTGGTAGGGAAGGAGGTGCTGACGAAAATACCGGAAGTCAATATGCCCGAATTTGAAAGATATCAAAATATACTTACTCTTAAAGGTTATTCCCCCAACACTATTCGTACCTATTGTATTGAGTTCGCTCAACTTTTATATGCATTGAAAAACAATCCTGTTCAAAAAATAAGCGCGGATAGGTTGCAAAGTTATTTCCTGTATTGTCTTCGTGAATTGAAACTATCTGAAAACCAAATTCATAGTAGAATCAATGCTATTAAATTTTATTTTGAAAAAGTATTGCATCGCGAAAAAATGTTTTTTGATATTCCGCGACCCAAGAAACCCGCTTCTTTACCCAAAACACTAAATAGGAAAGAAGTTCAAGCGCTTTTTGATGTAACCACTAATTTAAAACACAAACTTATTTTGATGTTGTGTTATGGAATGGGATTGCGGGTGAGTGAAATTGTAAATCTTAGAATAGAGGATATGGATAGTACGGATATGCGGGTATTGATTCATAGGGGGAAAGGAAAGAAAGATCGGTATGTGAATTTACCGGCATCTGTTTTGGGAGAGTTGCGGAGATATTATAAGATCTACAAGCCAAGAGATTATCTGTTTGAAGGACAATCCGGAGGAGAATATTCTATCCGCAGTGCTCAGAAAGTATTCAAGAATGCGATGAAAAAAGCCGGAATTAATAAACGGATAGGAATTCATGGTCTTCGCCATAGTTATGCCACTCATTTGCTGGAATTAGGAACCGATATCAGTTTAATTCAAAAGCTTTTAGGGCATAATCAAATAAAGACTACCCAAATTTATACCCATGTGAGTAAGCAAAACCTAGCCGAAGTAAAAAGTCCTTTGGATAGTCTTTAAAATAGGATGTCGTTTTATTTTTCCGGAATCTCTTGGAGTACCTCTAGCAGGAATCCCCAAAATTTCTGTACAGATGATATGCTGACTCTTTCATCAGGAGAATGGGCGCCCTCAATGGTGGGACCAAAAGAAATCATTTCCATTTCAGGATAATTGGCTCCAATAATACCGCATTCCAGTCCTGCATGGCAGGCTATGACTTTGGGTGCTTCGTTGAATTTTTCACGATAGATATTTTCTAATACAGTAGTGATTGAAGCATTGGGGTTGGGTTGCCAGCCGGGGTAGGCTCCGGATAGGGTCACTTCTAAACCACCTAATTGGAAGGCTGCAGTGAGTTGGTTGGCTAAATCTGTTTTCGTAGAATCAACAGAAGAACGCGTAAGACAACCAATCTGAGCTTTTCCGTCTTTAAGATTTACATTGGCTATGTTGTTGGAGGTTTCTACAAGATTATCTATGTCAGGGCTCATTCTGTAAACGCCATTATGAGCTGCATTTAAGGCCTGAATAAATCGAATGGAATCTATTGTTTTTAAGGCCTGAGAATTGTTCTTTTGTATTGAAAAATCAATCACTATATTCGGCTCTATTGCTTTATATTCATTAAGAATATCTTTTTTTAGTTGTTCTGCTTTTTGAAGATAATTATCCGCATTTTCAACATAGAAGAGGGCATTGGCTTCTCTGGGAATGGCATTTCGGAGTCCACCGGCTTCTATTTCTACCAATTGGATATTTTCTGTAATCCCCGGGTATAGTAGTCGAGCCAAGAGAACATTGGCATTTCCCAGTCCCTTATGAATTTCCATTCCGGAATGTCCGCCTTGCAATCTTTTGATGGAGAGAGAGATCGCATCTCCTTTGGGAGTGATTGTCGGATAGGTTTGTTCTGCTGTAACGTCCACGCCTCCTGCACAACCGATATCTATTTCATCGTCTTCCTCTGTATCCAAGTTGAGGAGAATTTCCCCTTTTAGAAAGCCCGGCTTTAATCCGAAAGCACCGGTCATTCCGGTTTCTTCGTCAATAGTGAAAAGCGCTTCTAATTCAGGATGAACAATGTCGTTACTTTCTAGAATACTCATGATGGCAGCCACGCCCATGCCGTTGTCTGCTCCCAGTGTAGTTCCATCGGCAGTCACCCAGTCTCCGTCTATTAAGGTTTTAATGCCTTCTGTATCGAAATCAAATAGGGTATCGTTGTTTTTCTGACAAACCATATCCAGATGAGATTGTAATGTGATTATTTTTCTGTTTTCCATGCTTTGGGTAGCCGGTTTTCTAATCACTACATTTCCGGTGTCATCAGTATGTGTTTCAAGCCCCAGTTTTTTACCAAAATCCTGTATAAAGGCAATAACTTTTTCTTCTTTTCTGGAAGGACGGGGAACCGCATTCAGAGCTGAGAAGTTCTTCCAAATGGCTTTAGGTTCAAGTGTTTTGATATCCATATCGTAAGAATTATTTTTTTAACAAAATTAGGGTAATTTTATAGCATAGAATAATGGTGTTTAACATTATCCAATAGACTGAAAAGTAAAAGGGCTTTTTGAAGTATTATGAAATTATTATTCCTTTGAAGAGGATAATATGGAATAAAAAAGAGTGTTTATCAGTTTGTTTTTTTTAGAAGAATAAATGCTCTGAAATGATATGAATTAAGTATAAAGTTCAGTAATATTGCCGTCATTAACTTGGCTTTGCTGATAAAAAAAGTATAAAAAATAAACTTATGAAAGAGATTATTCAAGAGGTGGCTAGCGTTTATGGGTTCATAGATACACTAATTGAAAAAATTGGATTAGATGGGTCATTGGGGAATCTGTTGTCTTTTTTGATTAGCTTATTCATTTTATTTTTTGCCTGCTGGCTGTTTTATAGAGTTTTTAATAAAGTGGTCTCTGTTTTAATCAGAGCCTGGATGAAGAAGTTGAAGTTTAAAAATGGAACCATTTTCCTTGAAAAAAAAGTGGTAAAAGCTGTTGGTGCGTTATTCTCAGGTATTCTTTTCTATAATCTTTTACCTGTTTTTTATGTATTGAGTAAAAGTTCTCTGCGTTGGGTCAGAATCCCGGTGATTATTTATATAATCATCATGCTGTTATTTTTTATCAGTCGGACGATGCGATCTATTGAATTTTTAGGGCATCACAGTAAAAGATTTGAGAAAAAACCTATCAGTAGTTATACGCAAGTAGCTCAGATAGTAGCCTATATTTTGTGTGGAATTTTGGTGATTTCTATCTTGTTTGGCAAATCTCCCATGGCAATTATTACTGCTTTTGGTGCGGGTATGGCTATCATTGTGTTGGTTTTTCAGGATTTAATTCTTGGATTAGTAGCGAGTATTCAGATTTCTGTGAATGATATGGTTCGAGTGGGAGATTGGATTGTCGTTCAGGATTATAATGCAGATGGCGAGGTGGAAGAGATTAATTTAACGACAGTGAAAATCCGTAATTGGGATTATACTTTAGCGAATGTGCCTACTTATGCATTGGTAAAAAATGGTTTTTATAATGTAAGGGAAAGGGATGATTTAGGAGTACGTAGGTTTAAACAGCACCTTCTTATTGACTTGCGAACGATCAAAAAGATTGATGAGCATTTGATTGAAAAACTGAAAGAGAAAGGTCTCTTTGATGGGGATATTCAGGATTTGAAATGGACAGAGGGAGAGAAATATGAATTTAGTAGAGTGACAACGATTACGAACCTGAGTTTATTTAGAAAATATATGGAGGCTTATCTGTTTAAACATCCGGGAATTGATAATGGCTATATGGTTGTTCGGCACCTACAACCCGATGGGAAAGGACAACCTTTGGAAATTTATGCTTTTGTAAAGAGTGTAAGTTTTAAACCGCTGAATTATATAATGGCTGATGTTTTTGAACATCTATACAGTGTCATTCGTGAATTTGAACTGGAAATGTATCAGATTCCTGCTGGTGATGATTTTAAACGGAAGGCAGAAAACTGAAGGCAGAAAATAATCAAACCATTCAACCAAAAAAAGCAGCTACATCTCAATGATGCAGCCGCTTTTTTTATTTATAATTTTGCTGTTTATTATTCAGCTGTAATAGTTCCGTTCATGGTAACATAGTGCCCCGGGAAAGAACATAAGAATACATATTTTCCTGGTTCTTTAAGTGTGAAAGTGATGGTGTCAGATTCACCCGGTCCTAACAGCTTTGTTTTAGCAATGATTTTGTCTTTCAATTCAGAAGGCATTTTTTCTAAGTCTCCTGCTTTAGT
>DATGTY010000063.1:0-3060 GCA_035301605.1 Chitinophagaceae bacterium
TTTCTGAGGATGAGACATGTTGTTTTATTGTATTCCTACAATGGTCGTTTTACTAAGTTAATACTTTTAAAAACAAAAGTGAATAAAAAGAGGAAGTATTTCGCAAAAAATTCAAGGATACTTTCTTATTTAACGAAAAACCATTCTCCAACGAAATCGGAAAAATATTTACCGCAGAAGTAATTTTCCCTTGCAGAGTAAGGATTTCTTTTTTATTATCATTTTATTTGCAATTCAAGCGTTCATTATGAAAAAGAACAGAATCTTCACACGCTCTCATAGAATATTACATTGGATAACGGCTGCCGTTATGCTCATTCTATTGTTCACCGGATTCTTACATGAATTTTGGATGTCTAAACACGGCATTGCAGATATGATTCGAAACAGCATCGGGCAGCAATACCTTTCAGATAAACATGCGGTAAACATTGCCACCCAGATCCGTGACCCAATGTGGAACTGGCACGTATATATGGCCTACACCATCGTCATTGTTTTTTCAATAAGAATCATATATATGCTGATTAAGGGTATTCGCTTTCCCAATCCTTTCAAAAAGAAATTATACCTAAAAGACAGAATCGAAGGCTTCTCCTATATCTTGTTTTATTTTTTGGTGCTAATCAATATAGTTACAGGATTCTATCATCTTTGGGGACCTCATAATGCACTAAGACATAATTTAGGAACCATCCATAAATTAGCCATCTATTGGTTTCCCACCTTTCTCCTCTTCCACTTTGTAGGTGTAGTCATTGGCGAAATAAAACATAAGAAGGGTATTGTTTCCAAGATTATTGGCGGAGATTAACTACTTATCGAATACACTTCTTCCTGTTTGTTCCATTCTAATCATTATCTTTGTTTGCATAAAGTTTAAGATAAAGATGAATATATTTTTAGCACAGCAGAATTACAGAATAGGAGATTTAAAAGGGAATTCTGAAAAAATCATTCAAGGGATATCCCAGGCTAAATCCGCAGGAGCAGATTTGGTTGTTTTCTCCGAATTAAGTCTCTGCGGATACCCGATCAGAGATATTTTAGAATATGAAAATTTTATCAACCAATGTGAAACAACTATTGACGTCATAAAGCAATATAGTCAAGACATTGGCGTAATTCTCGGCGCCCCATCCAGAAATAAAAATCCACATGGAAAAAATTTGCACAACAGTGCCTTCTTTTTACATCGGGGAGAAATTCAGCAAATCAGTCATAAAACCTGCCTACCAACCTATGATATCTTTGATGAATATCGTTACTTTGAACCCTGTTTCTCCTGGAAAACCATTAAATTTAAAGGGAAAAAGATCGCACTTACCATCTGCGAAGATATTTGGAGTATAGACAACGGGAACCTTTACCAAATCTGTCCAATGGATAAATTAATGGCTGAAGATCCTGATCTTATGATTAACATTTCAGCCTCTCCATTCGACTATGACCAAAAGGAAAAACGATTAGATATCATCCAGACCAACATAGAGAAATACAATCTCCCCATGTTCTATTGTAATACCGTAGGTACGCAGACTGAAATTGGATTTGATGGAGGCTCTATTATTATGGATAACGAGGGAAATATTCGCAAAGAATTACCCTATTTCGAAGAAGCAATAGCAGGAATAGACACCGACTTACTCAAAAAACACAAAAAAGATCCAGACCAAATAAAACATCTTAGAGCGCAACCAAATAAACAAAAGCCCTTATACCCGGCTACCGGTAACTTGCCTTTGTTTACTGAAGAACAATTCGCACAACTTCCTTATGATTCAGAAAGAAATATTGATCGGATTTACCACGCTCTCATTCAAGGGATTAGAGATTACTTTGAGAAATTGGGTTTCCAAAAGGCTATTATAGGCTCTTCAGGAGGAATAGACAGTGCAGTAACTATCGCTCTGGCATGTGAGGCATTGGGTGCCGAAAATATCTATAGTATTTTATTGCCTTCCAGCTATTCTACGAATCATTCTGTAGAAGATGCAGAACAACTTTCAAGGAATTTGGGTAATCCTTATGATATCATACCTATAAAGGATATTTACAATAGTTTTCTCGATACTTTAAAACCACAGTTCGCAGATCTTCCATTTGATACGGCAGAAGAAAATATTCAAGCGCGTAGCCGAGGTAATATTTTGATGGCTTTAGCGAATAAACTGGGCTATATTTTGCTAAACACTTCAAATAAGAGTGAGCTGTCCGTTGGATATGGAACATTATATGGAGATTTGGCCGGCGGACTGAGCATCATCGGCGACTTATACAAAACGCAAATATATACCCTCGCAAAGTATATCAATAGAGAAAAAGAAATTATACCTCAACATATTATCGATAAAAGTCCTTCTGCAGAACTCAGACCCGAGCAAAAAGATAGTGACAGCCTTCCTGATTATGAAATATTAGACGCCATTTTGTACGAACATATAGAACATGGATTAGGAGAAAAGGATATAATTGCTACAGATAATTTCGATAAAGATACAATTCACAGAACTTTACAATTGTTTTATTCCGGTGAATATAAACGTCACCAATTTTGTCCTATTCTTCGTGTTTCAGGTAAGGCATTCGGTTCCGGAAGAAGAGCACCTATAGTTCGGAAATATCCCGGATAGTGAGGGAGGATAGTATTAAAAGTAAAGTACGAAGACTTATTATTAACGTTCCACTCCGTTCAATTTTTCTTTCTCTATCATCAATAGAGATAGCTCATGCACGCAACGCTTGACATCTACTGAATCTAATAGATTATAATAGCCTCTCACATGCTGGAATCGATCTAACAAAACCAGTGTAGGGGAGGATAATAGATATTGGGAGCCTTTGGGATTTAATTTAAGATCAAAATCATTTTTCGCAATACTTCTTACAGAATCAGCAGGACCATTCAAAAACCACCAAACACTATGATTTACTTGTAAATCCAAAGCATAATCAAGCAAAACAGGAACTGAATCTTCCATGGGATCGATAGTAAATGAAAGCACCTGCAAGGCGGTATCGCTTTGCGCAAAAGATTTAGTTAGTTTTTTTAAAGTTTTA
>DATGTY010000064.1:0-7343 GCA_035301605.1 Chitinophagaceae bacterium
TTGAGAGTATAAAACAAAATCTTTTAAGGCCAAATACCTTAAAAGAACAATTTGACATGGCATTCATGGGTGAAATGGGCTTTCTTTTAAAAATTAAGCACAAAAGTAATTATTGCTTTCTACACCCATTTGCGCAAAGAGGAAAATTAATTTCTTATTCAGGAACGGAAGTTTGTAAACTTTTATAGGAAGTGAAAATTATTTTTTATAGAAAAATTTTGAAATATTAACAGTGTTAATTATCTTTGTTATCATGATTAAATAAATATTATAAATTTGAAGCGAAAGAAGATATCTAAAGAAGAAATCCTGGAAGTAGCCAAAAGTCTATTTCTAGAACAAGGCTATGAGGCAACTTCAATCAGAAAAATTGCCTCCCGAATAGGAATCAGCCCCACCACTATTTACTTATACTATAAAGGGAAAACAGAGATTGTACATGCTTTACACAGTGCCGGTTTTGAATTGCTTAAAAAAAAATTTGAAACATTACATCTGGTAGAAGAGCCTTTTGAAAGATTGAAAGCTATGGGTCGCTGCTATATCGATTTTGCTATTGAAAACAAAGGTTTTTACGAGATTATGTTTATCATGAAAGAACCTTTAAAATATCTTAAAAACTCAGAGAAACCATCTTGTGATTCAGAGTGGGAAGAAGGTAAAACCGCCTTTCATGCATTAATTTCTACTATTGAAGACTGTATGGACAATGGATATTTTAAGCATTATGATTCACACACACTGGCGCTTCTTATTTGGGCACACATGCATGGACTTTGTACTTTAAATAACAATGGACAATTGGAATTAGTTAATAATAAAACAGATATGACCATACAAGAAACCGAAAGTATTCTGAAGCAAAGCTTTGAAGTTTATAGCCAAATGCTTAAAAATATATAATAAAATAACACCGTTAATAATGAAAAAGCAACTTCTATTATTCTTTATTCCGTTTTTGATGGCATCGGAAACTTCTGCACAGAAAATACTGAATCAATATCTCGACAGTGCATTGAACAACAATATTGTGCTACAACAGAAAAACATAACGCTACAACAAGCCATTTATGCTTTAAAAACAGCCAAAGGAATGTTTTATCCCCGGGTGGGTATTCAGGCATCCTACACCACTGCAGACGGAGGGCGTAATATTAGTCTGCCCATTGGAGATATGTTAAATGGCGTTTATACCACACTCAATCAACTTACACAAACCCAAAAATTTCCACAGCTGGAAAATAAGAGCATCAATTTTTTACCTCAAAATTATTATGATATGAAGGTACATACAGAAGTTCCTATTTTCAATTCTAAGCTAAATTATAACAAGAAGATTAAGAATCAACAAGTAGCATTGACTCAATACCAAATCGATATTTATAAAAGAGAATTGGTAGCAAAAGTAAAAAAGGGATATTACCAGTACCTCCAATCTATAGACGCCATATCAATTTATCGGTCTGCTTTAGAATTGGCTAAAGAGAATAAGAAAATAAACGAAAGCCTACTGAAAAACGGAAAAGGATTACCGGCTTATGTACTTAGAGCAAAAAGTAAAATCGAAGCTGTAAAAGCACAACTCATTGCTGCGAAACAACAAAAAGATAATGCAAAACATTATTTTAATTTTTTACTCAACAGAAAACTTAAAGAGGCGATAAAATCTCCTATAGAAGAAACTGCTCCCATCGACCATATTCTTACGCTCTTAAATACACCTATTGATGTTTCCCAAAGAGAGGAATTACAAGAATTACAAAAATATATTGCCATAAAAGAGAATATTTACAAAATGAAAAAAGCAATTTTTTATCCTTCATTAAATGGATTTTTAGATCTTGGCTCACAGGCAGAAAACTTGCAATTTAACAGTCAGTCCAAATACTTCATGGCCGGATTACAATTAGAAATCCCTCTCTTCGAAGGCAATAAAAATAGAAATAACATCAAACAGGCGCAATTATCAGTTCAAAAAAGCAAGTTAAACAGCCACCGAATAACTCAAAAACTGAAATTAGGAGGTTCAACCAGTAAAGGTAAATTACGAACTGCTTATCAGGAATATCTTTCGGCTAAAAAACGTTTAAAGTCGGCGAAAGCATATCATCACTTAATTTCAGAAGGATACAAAAAAGGGGTTAACGCTTATATAGAGGTATTGGATGCACAAGACCAACTAACCAAAGCCAAACTGGCAGTGAATATCAATCAATATAAAATGCAAAAAGCTAAAGCAGAATTAGAAAGAGCAACTGCATCCTATAAACTTAACTAAACCACAGATATCATGAAAGCTCCAAAATATACCTTCCTATTGCTATTTTTGTTTGCTATGGCTGCCTGTCAGCATGAAAATACCAAACAAAATACAGATACCAAAGATACCATCCTGGTAAATGTAATTCCTGTAAAAAAAGACACCTTCTCCCCCATATTCAAAACTTCCGGGTATTTTACGACCAACAATGAAACCCCACTATCCTTTAAAAATGGAGGGATAGTCAGTCATTTGTATGTTAAACAAGGAGACAGAATAAAGAAAGGTCAATTATTGGCAACCATATATGCAGCTGAAGTGAATGCCGCCACCAAGCAAGCTAATTTAGCACTCAAAAAAGCCAAAAGGGATTATCAGCGAGCTGTTGATTTATACCATGATAGTGTGGCAACTTTGGAACAAATGCAAAACGCTAAAACAGCACTCGCAGTAGCTAAACAACAAAAAAAAGCTGCGGCATTTAACAAGAAACATTCTGAAATAAAAGCATTAAACAATGGTTTTATTCTGGAAAGTTATCTCCGGGAAGGACAAACGGCGGCACCGGGACAACCCGTATTCTTAGTAAATAGCACCACATCCAATGGCTGGATTTTCAAATCTGCTGTCAGTGATTATCAGTGGGCTACCTTAAAAATTGGAGATAAAGCTATGCTCACAACGAATGCTGCACCAAACCAAAAACTTCAGGCAAAAGTATTTAAAAAGAGTAAAAGTGTGGATTCCAAAACAGGTTCCTTCACGGTTCAACTAGCTATAGAAAACAGCAAAAATATTTCCTTTGCTACCGGTCTCTTCGGAAAAGCAACACTATATCCATCTCTCCAACTCAGCGGTTGGAATATTCCTTATGATGCTTTGTTGGATGCCGACCGGGATAGCGGCTTTGTCTTTATTACAAATGATAAAAAAGAGGTAAAAAAACAGAAGGTACACATCAGTAAGATAAAACATGGAACAATTTTAATCGATAGCGGATTAGAAGATGCTAAATTTTTAATCACAACAGGCAGTCCTTATCTCAAAGATGGTTCTAATATAAAAGTTTCCAAATAAAACGCAATCAGGAATGAAAATCACTAATTACGCCATAAAAAACTACCAATTCACACTTATTGTAGTTTTGATGATAGCTGCCTTAGGAGTCTCCAGCATGTTAAAAATGCCCAGAGCTGAAGACCCCAGTATGAATGCACCTACCTACCCTGTCACCGTCATTTATCCGGGAACCAGCCCGAAGGACATGGAAGAACTTGTGGTAAAACCCCTTGAAAGAAAAATTTCTGAATTAGAAGATATTGACAAAATCACAACCACCATACAAGATGGTTTGGCGGTGTTAATTGTTGAGTTTGATTACAACAGTGATGTTGATAGTAAATACCAGGAACTGACGCGTGAGGTGAATAATATAAGGAAAGACCTGCCGCAAGATATTTACAGTATTGAGGTTAAAAAAGCAGATCCTTCTTCCGTAAATATATTACAAATGGAATTCGTTTCTGAAAATGCCTCCAGGGACTTAATCAGACAGAATGCAGAAGAATTGAAAGATCGATTAGAGAAAATAAATGGATTAAAAAATGTAGAAATCCAGGGCATTCCCGATCACATCATAAAAGTAGATTTAGATTTAGCCAAAATGGCCTATAGGCATATTCCTTTAAATTCAGTTGCTCAAGCCATCAAAAGTAACCTGGCTAACATTCCGGGAGGCAGAATCAACGAAGGCAATAAAACTTTCAATATCAAAACCAATACCAGCATTAGTTCTATTGATCAAATCAAAAACATGATCATCTCCGGAAACAAAGAAGGTGTTCTCCATTTAAAAGATATTGCTAACGTATATTTCGATTATGCCCAACCAAAACACATTGTAAGATTCAATGGACATCGTGCAGTCACATTAGTAGCAGCAATGCAAAAAGGAGAAAATATTACTGATGTACAAGAGGCCTACTTGCCCATTATAAATAAATTCAAGAAAGAACTTCCTCAAAAAATTGACCTAAAGTTGCACTTCGATCAGGCTGATAATGTAAGTCATCGTCTGGGAGATTTAGGAAAAGACTTTCTCATTGCCATTGGATTGGTTTTACTCACTTTACTGCCTCTTGGAAACAGAGCGTCACTTGTAGTAATGATTGCTATACCGCTTTCTTTATCTATTGGAATAATACTACTGAATATATTAGATTTTAGTTTGAATCAATTAAGTATTGTTGGTTTTGTTGTGGCACTTGGATTATTAGTAGATGACAGTATTGTTGTTGTAGAAAACATTGAACGATGGATGCGCGCTGGTTTTTCGCGATTGGAAGCAGCAAAAAAAGCTACCGGACAAATCACAAAAGCAGTTCTGGGTTGTACGGCTACACTCATTATCGCTTTCATGCCACTATTGTTTCTGCCGGGGGAGTCCGGAGATTTCATTATGAGCCTGCCTGTATCTATTATTGCCACCATCATAGGTTCAATGGTAATCGCATTGACAATCGTGCCTTTTGTCTCCAGCAAAATCCTCAAGCCTCAAGAAAGTGAACAGGGGAATATATTTCTGCAATATTTACAGAAAGCAATACATAAAACCTACGCGCCTCTGTTAGAAAAAGGTTTAAAATATCCCTTCATTACTTTACTCATCGCAGCAGTTATTTTCGGAGGCTCTTTATTTCTTATCCCGGTGATAGGTTTGAGCTTATTCCCTTCATCCGAAAAGCCACAATTTTTAATAGATGTAAACACTCCATTACAATCTAACTTACTCCATACCGATTCTATTATGCATAAGGTTGAAAAAGGCTTGAGTGAAGTACCAGAAGTAAAATACTATACGACCAACGTAGGTAAAGGAAATCCACAAATATATTATAATGTAATACAAAAAAATCAACAAAGTAATTTTGGAGAAATATTTGTTCAACTCAAACCTGATATTGAAGCAGAACAAAAGAAAGAAATTATTAACCAACTCCGAGAAAAATGGACACCCTTTGAAGGGGCAAAAATAAAAGTAAAAGATTTTCAGCAGGGTGTTCCTATGGAAGCTCCTATTGAAGTAAAATTATTAGGTGAAGACCTAGATACCCTAAGAAGGTTAGCTTCTAAAGTAGAACATCTTTTGAATATGACCTCCGGAACTATTTATACCAATAATCCCGTAAAAAATTTAAAATCAGACCTGCTGGTTGATGTCAACAAAGCTAAAGCCCAGTCATTAGGTATTCCTGCGATAAATATAGATCAAGCTGTACGTACTACAATTGCAGGAAGAGTAGTGGGTTCATTTTCAGGTTCCGGACAAACAGACGAAGATTATAACATAGTCCTAACCACACCTCATCCTGAATTTCCATCACAGCGTATTTTCGATAAAATTTATGTTAATAATCTGCAGGGAAAAGCTTATCCGCTGCAAAATTTTACTCAATTAAAATTTGAAAAATCTCCGGTAAAAATTAAGCATTTGAACAAGGTACGGACAGTGGTGGTTACTTCATTTGTTCAAAAAGGATATCTTACCGATAACGTAATTCAAAAAGTAATGGACAAGATGAATCATTTGAATCTCCCTGCAGGATATCATTATAAAATGGGCGGACAGGTAGAAGGCAGAAAACAATCTTTTAATGGTTTTCAAGATGTTATTCTAGTTGCAGCATTTTTATTTATTGCAGTTTTATTATTGCAATTTGGCACTTTTAAGAGTACTTTTATCGTACTTTCCGTTATTCCACTCGGCATTGTTGGCGCTTTGATTGCGCTTTTAATTACAGGTAAAACTTTATCTTTTGTTGCTACTATCGGACTCATTGCGCTGGCAGGAATAGAAGTAAAAAACACCATCCTACAGGTAGATTTCACCAATGAACTTCGAGAAAAAGGGGTACCTCTCATTGAAGCCGTAGAAAAAGCCGGTGAGGCTCGTTTTCTTCCCATTATTCTTACCACCATGACAGCCATCGGAGGATTAATACCTATTGCTTTATCCAGCAATCCTTTAATTTCCCCTTTAGCCATTGTGATGATTGGAGGGCTCATTAGTTCTACGCTATTATCCAGAATAGTTACTCCAGTGATGTACAAGCTAATTCCTCCTAAGATAGAGATAAAAAATAGAACGTAAATTTATGATTAAAAAAGGCACATAGGGTCAATAACCGCTTAGTCAGCGTGCCTGGATAGGGAATAAATGGAACGCAGATAACACTGATAACGCAGTTTTTTACGGTTCTTGTTATCTGAGACCTTCAGCTCAATTAGGACACGCTGAGTATTCTCGGTGGTACGCTGTGATATGATTATTTGATAATTTATTTAATTCGATCCTTTTCATTATAAGCCTCCGCGAGCTCCGCCTCCAGGGATATCACCGCCACCACTGTCGTCAGAAGATTTATTACTTTTTCTTTTAAATAACTTCATGTTCCTTTTACCAAAAGTGTAAGCAAATGTCAACTTCAATTTACGGGAATCCGGTCTTCTAATTCTCACCTGATTAAAAAAACCTGGTTCTTCATAAACAGATTTTGATTTATTGGTTTTAAATACATCAGACAAGGCCAAAGTAATGGTTCCATGTTTCTTTTTGAAAATAGATTTCTTTATTGCAAAATCCACTCCGCCATATCTATATCTTTTACCTTGTGCAGTTGTTGTCGGCGCACTATATCTGCCGGTAAGCTGTAATGTAAAATCTGCCGGCAACATGGCATCTGTACTCACTTTTCCGTACCAACTAAAATCTTGTTTATCTACACTTCTATTATTAAACGATGCTGATAAGTCTGATTGAAATAAATTTAAGTTAGCTGAGACATTCCACCATTGCGTTATTTGTGTTTGGAAAGTAAACTCAGCACCATATGAATTATGAGCATCTGCATTAATAGAATAAGAAATCAAAGTATCGGAGGATCCTCTAAAAGGTTCTGAATAGCGCTGAATAGAATTATTCGTATTTCTGTAATACAAAGTGGCCATAAAATTACTCTGACCAAATATTTTATTATAATCCACCGCGACCACCGCCGCCACGCATATCTCCGCCACCACTATC
>DATGTY010000065.1:0-3824 GCA_035301605.1 Chitinophagaceae bacterium
CCGATCCGATTATCTGCAATAGCTGCACCCAAAGTATCCCCAACGATTCCTGCTTCAGGTACAAAAAAGGTTTCTCTCGCCTTATTCATCGTTATCGCAACCAATGCAGATGCGTATAAACTATTGGAAAAGTTATATTGAAAATCTACTGATCCCCTAAAGCTATACCCCTTAGAATTGGCTGACATATTTCCAATTATAGCCTCAGGATTACTCACACCAAAACTATCCACCCCGGCAAGAAGAGGAGATCGAATCCCCTCGTCTGAAAATAAGTGGCTCCCATAAAAAGGGGCCTTGGTTAGAGCAACAAAAATGGGATTTGTTTTGTAGTTTGTGCCAGTGGCTTTCAAATTACTCTCCATCTCTGAAAAACTAAAATTTCCCCTTACCCTCAGTCGTTTACTAATATTCAAATCGGCATTAAAGCGTGCATTATATCGCAACAAGCCGGTATTTCTGACCGTTCCGTTGTTTTTTAAAAACCCCATGGACAACATATATTTTGCAATATTATCGCCTCCGCTTATTCTTAAATAATCATTCTGACCAAACCCATTATTGAAAACTAAATCCTGCCAATTTGTATTCTGATGATAGGGAAAATAAAAGCCAGAATTCTTGTTATCATTGAGGAAAGGCATTTTTTGAATTTGTCTGTCTGAAAGCTGTTTATTACTCTCCAAGAGTCCGGAAAGATAGACTCTATATTCATCTGCATCCATTACCGGAATGAACTTAGGGACAAAATTTACAAATCCATAGGAGCCAAAATCGATATGAGTAGCTTCCTGTTTTGGTTGAGTGGTTGTAATATAAACGATACCATTTGCACCCTTACTCCCATATAAAGCAGATCCATCTTTGATAACTGTAATATTATCAATATCCCGTGTATCAATAAAAGATAAAGGAGATTGCTGAAACCCAGGTATAATAGATTTCCCAAAATTAGAAACATCATAAATAACCCCATCAACAACAAACAAGGGCTGATTATTGGCATTTAACGAAGAGAACCCCCTTAAAAATATATCAGCTCCAACTCCGGGTATTCCAGATCGTCTTATAACATTCATACCTGATACTCTACCTTGAAGAAAGGCGCCCGGAGATTCAAATGGAGTGCTCCACTTATCTCGGTTTTTTACCTTAGTTACACTAAAAGTAGTGTTACTTTTTATACCTTCACTGTAAGGTAACTGTACGTTAGAATAAAAAGAAAATCGGGTTTCCTCCTTCATTATCACTTGAAGTGATTTCTTACCTCTTAGTGGAATATTTTTAGGATCATATCCTTCTACTTTCACCCGAATGGTAGCATAGTGATTAGGTACTTTGAGTACAAATTCCCCCATACTGTCAGTAACTACCGAACTCAGATTCAGATAACTCACAGTAGCGCCCAATATAGGTTGTCCTTCTCCATCCAATACCGTTCCTTTGACTTGATGTCGCAAATATCCATCGTTTTGGACAGAGGAATCCTTTATTTTTTCCGATAAAAATTGAGCTTGAGCATCGGCAAAGACTATCAACCCTATCAATAAAAAAAGTATTTTTTTAGTCGTCAACATTCTATAAGTATTTTTTTAATATTTTAATCAAAATCAGGGACTAACTTGATGTAATCAATAGTGATATTATGAGGTATTCCTTCTGATAAAACCTTTGGCGACCCAACACTCAACCGAATAGTAGCGGGAGTAAAGTTGAAACTTTTCAATTTATTCCCTCCTGGTTGAGGCTTCATTTCTACTGATTCTGTACTTGAAGGCAATTGTAACAGCCAATCAAAGTTGACATTTTCATATTCTCCAAGATATACTTCGGAATAGTCATCAGGCTTAATATCTTTCTGTACATCAAAGGACGGAACAAAGGCCGTATCCTCATATGACCCTATTTGAAGAATTTGAGGTAGAGGTTGCTTTGTACCATATGGACCATCCTGGCCTGGAGATGGAGTATAGTCATTTAAAGCAACCCAATACACTTTATATTTCGTAGTATATAGCTTATTTGTTGCGTAATCAACATAAGCTCCTCCCCCTGACGATCCTAAATTTAAATAAATATCAGTAAACCTTTCACCCGTTAAGTTATTTATTCGTTCTCTATAGAATACATTATTTATAAAATTTTCAGAAGAATCAGAAAATCCTATAGGATCCTCTCCCTGAATGATACAAGAAGGGATTTTCTCTGAAAGAGGAAACGATAAGGAACGAACAAAATAAACCATTCCATTACTAACCCTTTCCACTTTTGTAATATCCCCCTTATCTATTTTTATACTTACCCCTGACTTTGACATAAAATAATCAGGCCAATCTCTAATAAGATACTGTCCTTTAAAAATTAAATCTTTCACAACACTCCATGAAGCATTGCTGTCAGTAACTGCGGGGTCTGAACTTTTAAAAAAGCCTTTCAATTGCTGTTTTTCTTTATCATATTCATCATTGGAAAGGATTATATAAGTAAAAAGGCTATCTTCATTTGAAACATCGTAAATATTATTTTTGAAAGAGTTTATCGTTACGATTCCTGTACCCGGTTTATAAACGGGTTCACCAGTTATAGAACTTATACTATCCACCACTGCAGTAGCAGGATCTTGTTTAGAATAATCCAACTCTGAAATATAGTTATTTTGAACATACTGATTTTTACTCGATAATATTACCTCCCAAATATTGGGAAGCGGCGGAACTACTTTATCGATAATATGCAACACCCCATTTTTTGCCCGATCATTAGCTCTTACTATTTTGGCACTATCAAAGTTATTCTCATAAAATGGTACTCTTTTTCCGTTGAGCATAAGAATACGGTTTGTATCTTCCTGTTCATCTACAAAATAACTCCCTATGGCTATATGATTAAGTAATAGCTGACGAAGCTTTCCTGTATCTTTTTTCAACTCAGGAGAAATAGCATCAAAAGCTTTATTGTCAGGCGCCCATACGGTATATCCTTTGAAAGAATTTAACTTTTCATCTAAGCCTGTTCGTTCCAAGTATTTGGAGAACTGACTAAGGCTGGAAGTCTTTTTAATCTCTTGAATCAGAGTCTTATGAGACACTTCATTATTAGGATGCAAATGTTTTTCCCATTTATTACAAGACAGGACCAATAAGATTGTAACAAAAAAACAACCAAAGTATAATCTATGATTCTTCTTCTTTCCCATAAAACGAGATTTTTATAGTTATTTAATTAAAGATTAATATTCAATAGTCCCATCCGGATTAAACCTCGGGCTGGTTTGATCCATACCTACCGGTATAAAGTGCACCATATCTAAATTACAGTCGGGATTTTTCCCTGAAACTAATTCAAAACGAATGGTATGTGTTCCTGTCTTTTTAACATCAATAATACCCACCATTCTGGAACAAGTAGATCCACTCTTATAATTTTCTCCCTGATACCACTTCCATCCAATAGCAGACAAAGCATCTTCTTGTGATTTAGAAACAGAAGAAATTTTCTGATTAAATTGAATGAGTGCACTAGTAAGCGGAATTGAATCAAATAGTGTCTGAATGGACACCCTCTTACTGGTATTTTGTGTATAATAACAAACCCAAACCTTATATTTCCCTTCTACTATCAGGGGAGTTTCGAACTGAATCCAGCTGTTGGCAGAACAGGTTCCTGTATGACTCGTATTACTAGTACTCGTTCCAAAACCAATCTGCCAATAATCGCCCAAATATCCTCTCACATGAGGCCTGTATTTCAAACAACTCTGTTGCCATTTAATCTTTTTAAAAGAACCATGAGAGAAAAGCTGTATTTCATTTCTATATACATTA
>DATGTY010000066.1:0-4354 GCA_035301605.1 Chitinophagaceae bacterium
CTTGCAGCTAATCCTGACTTTGAGAAAATCAGGAATGCAGGCTATCGAGAATACTTTTATGAACTCATCACTGATACGTTTGACAAGTATCCCAATCATTCAAATTGTATTAATTTATGGAAAAAGGGATTGGATGCCGGTGTGTTTTATCCACAATCGCATGGCAGGGAACATTTGAACGTATCTATGTTTATGGCTGCTCTTCAGCAGGGAAACAGTGATGTGCTTTTCGGTTTTGAACATAACATGCCGGGGTGTATGCCAAGAGGCAATACTGGTGGAGGGAATACTTTCGTAGAGTCTTTACGATACACCAGCCATCAGGATAAAGAAGAAAAACTATCGTTTATACTGGAAGGACTGGGACTATTTGAAAGTCTGATGGGTTTTCCTTCCGAAACATTTATACCGCCTAATTATATATGGAACAGTGATTTTGATAAATCAATCTCTGAAAAGGGGGTCCGATTTTACCAGGGGCGTCGTAAAATGAAAGAACCCTTATATGATGGATCTATTCGCTTGCGCACCCACAGGCTGGGGGAAAAGAATAAATTTGGTCAACGATACTTGATAAGGAATGCAGTATTTGAACCTGCTTTGGTAAAGTCAAATGAAGATCCTGTTGGCAGGTGTTTAAAAGATATAGCAGCGGCCTTTCGAATGAATAAACCCGCCGTTATTTGTACACACCGCTTGAATTACGTAGGGTTTATAGATCAGGGAAACAGAGATCAAAATCTGAAAATGCTTGATGAGCTGCTGTTACAAATTACCAGGATGTGGCCAGAGGTAGAATTTTTAAACTCGGCGCAGTTTGGCAACATGTTAGATGCCTCATAATATGGATGGAATAATTAAAAATATCATAGGGAACAAACAATTTAGTACCAAAAGCAAGTTTAAAAATACACTCTATTATTATGCAAGAAAAAGGGGAGCCAAAAAATCCTGGGAAAAAAGACATCAAAAAGTTTTTGACTGGAACAGCAGTTATAATACGCCGTGTGAATCAGATATAGAATCTGAACATCAAATGAAATGGTCTTCATTCAGTAAAGAGGTCGATTTAAGCACACTCAGAATTTGTAAGAATATATCAGGACGTGCAGACCCGCGAATCATTCCGGAAGATATTTTTGTCTCCGACATCGAGCCCACCTTAGTGGCAGATGAATCCGTCCATTTTTTAAGTCATAAAAGCTTTTATAACAGATGGTTTCCAGATGGAGTATTTCCTAGCGATATATTTCACAATATCGACGGCCAATACCTGGATTCCCAGCTAAATCCGATCAGTTTCCAGGAACTGAAAAGACAAGCTGGGAGCATAGTTTATCCTGTGGTTATGAAACCTAATAAAGATTCATTCGGAGGTAAAGACGTATTCTTTATAGAAAATGTTGAAGACCTCATCAATCACTGTGAAAAGAGTGATAATTTTGTTGTCCAGGAACAGCTCCCGCAGCATGCATTTTTTAAGAAGTATAATCCTGTGGGTCTCAACACCATCAGGGTCTATGTGTATAAGTCTGTGAAAGATAATCGTCCCCATATTTTAAATATGGCTTTGAGAATGGGAAAGGGAGGATCATTGGATAATCTGTCGACAGGTGGGATCCAAACAATGATAAGGAAAGATGGTTCTTTAAACGGGTATGCAGTTGATAAGTACGGCACAAAATATGCCGAGCATCCTGATTCCGGCTATTCATTTGACGAGATGATCCCCGATTTGGAAAATATGAAAGAGCTTTCGTTACGTATTGCGAGTCAAATTCATTTTACACGGATTATTGGATTAGATTTGTGCTACGCTGAAAACAGCCAGTGGAGGTTAATCGAAGTCAATACGAAAGGACACTCTATTCGATTTTCTCAATATGGAGGGCAGCCATTTTTTGGGGTATTTACAGATGAAGTTATAGATTACTGTAAGAAATATCATTGGGCATTAATATAAATACTATGAAAATAGCGATCCATCAAAAAGAAAACGATTTCAGTTCCAAGTGGATTGAATATTGCAAGAAAAATAAGATCAGATACAAAGTTGTAAACTGCTACAACAATGATATTATCGATCAGGTAAAAGACTGTGACGCACTAATGTGGCATTTTAATCAGTCTAATCCGAAGGACATCCTATTTGCCAAGCAATTAATGTTTGCATTAGAGTCAGTCGGAAAAAAAGTATTTCCTGATTTCCAAACTGCTTGGCACTTTGACGATAAAGTAGGTCAGAAATACCTTTTGGAAGCAATTGGGGCTCCTTTGGTTTCTTCTTATGTATTTTATGACCGGCAGAACGCTTTGGAGTGGATTGCAGAGGCTGATTTTCCAAAGGTGTTTAAATTGCGGAGAGGTGCCGGTTCAGCCCACGTAAAACTTGCAAGAAACAAATCGGAAGCCCGGAAGCTGGTTGGCAGAGCATTTTCCGGAGGATTCAGCCAGTATGACAAAGTAGCAAATTTAAAAGATCGCTGGTATAAGTATAGAAAAAGAAAGGTCGGGTTCTGGAATGTAATCAAAGGTATTCTCAGATTTGGAAGAACCACAGAATTTGCCAGAGTAGCCGGGCCTGAAAAAGGTTATATCTATTTCCAGGACTTTATCCCGGGTAACGATTTTGATATCAGGATCATCGTTATTGGTGGGAAGGCTTTTGCCATAAAACGGATGGTTCGCGACGGGGACTTCAGGGCTTCCGGAAGTGGACACGTACTTTATAAAAAACATCATTTTGATGAAGAGACCATTCGTCTTTCATTCGAGGTGGCTGAGAAAATACAAAGCCAGTGCCTGGCCATTGACTACGTATTCCGAGAAGGTCAGCCGCTTATTGTAGAACTCAGTTTTGGTTTTATTAAGGAGGTTTATTATTCGTGCGAAGGATACTGGGACCAGGATCTTAATTGGTACGAAGGTTCCTTTGATGCCCAGGGATGGATGGTCGAGAACCTGTTGGCTCGAAATTGAACTGCATCTGGCGGAGCTGTTTATGAACACAGTCTTCTCAGCTGTTAGAATTGATAACAATTAAATACGGTGAATAGGAAATGAAAACATTAGGCAGACTATTTAGAAGCAGCTATAATTCCTTTAACGATTGGAGATATTATGCCAATTCAAGGAAAGAGGCGCATAGGGTGAGAAAGAATTATGTTGAAAAAAAAGGGAGCAGCGTGTTAAACCGAAAACTCTTAAATCAGATCAAAGAATATTCCGGGGATACATTTGGAAGTCCAGCTTATTGGCCTTGGCTTGCTTGCTATACTGAAATACGTGAAGATTTTAAAGAAGGATGGGTTCCAAATGATTATTACAAATTTGAATTGATAGAAAAATTGAACCCCCGGCCGATATCAATGATCAGTACGATAAAAAGTTTTGATCACCGTCTGTTCAATGGATTTATGATAGATCCAATCGCTGTAAAAATATCAGGGTGTTTTTATGACCACAAGCAAAAAAGATTAAAAAAACAGCATCTTTTGGATCTCTTGAAATCTGTTGACAGAGAAATGATTGTGAAAATCGATGGCGGGCCAAGCGGTAAAGGTCATCTTTTTATAACTTCTGGAGAGGTGGATGTGACTGTATTTGAAGACATTACTGACTGTGTGATACAGCCGGTAGTAAAACAACATAAAAATTTAAATGAACTGTATGACAAGTCTGTAAACACTCTGAGGATTGTAACGTTACTCAATGATGATACAGTCGACCACGCATGTACTTTTTTACGATTTGGAAGCGGCGGAAACCGGTTGGATAATATTTGTGCAGGTGGCTCTTTGATCTTTATTAATTTAAATGGCAATGTAACATCTTCAGCATATAATGGTTCAGGCTGGCCCGTTGGCAGGAATCATCCCAATACCGGATTTGAATATAAAACACTAAAAGTACCCTCCGTTTCGGAAGCAGTAAGCAGATGTAAAGAAGCTCATGACCAATTTCCATATGCCAAATTAGTTGCCTGGGATGTATTCATTAATGAACAGGGCGAACCAAGACTTCTCGAATGGAATACACGAGCTCCGAATATGTGGCTGGAAGAAGCACTTATTGGACCGTTGTTTATGAATCATGTTTAGGACTATTATTTATATAACAATAGCGCTTAACAAAACCGTTTTTTACTCAATATCGTCGTTTGTCGAAATGTTAACATCTTCATTTATGGCTAATAAGCTGCAGCCTGACTTTTAAAAAACTTTAGCAAGTCAAATGGACTAAATACAGAACCAATTTCTGTAAGTATTATGATAGTTGATATTCTTACATTGAAAAAATACCCGGTGATTTTATTACTATTTCTCCTGTTTGTTTTCCCTCATAATCTAAATGC
>DATGTY010000067.1:0-7190 GCA_035301605.1 Chitinophagaceae bacterium
TATTTTTATTGCGAACGACCCCTTGAAGAACAATATTTTGTCCCCATGCACCAAAACCGGTAATCATTAAAAATATAAAGAGGTAAAAAGTTCGCATCAAAATAAATTAATGAACTGAATATGAATAGATTCCTTTATCTATCACTATAACAAACTTACCTTTTTTATTCTTAAAAGCTGGAATTTTCTATACTTATTTACTACAATTGAACGTTCTATTAATTTCGGATGCATAGCCATAATATTAATCCATTCATTTTCAGAATAATCTTCCATATACTAATATTTGCCTAAAATAATAAAGGTCTTTGAGTTTCTTAAAGAATCTCAAAGACCTTAAAAATACAACAATTAATATTTAAAAAGTATTAATATACCTGAAATTCAGCCATGTTAGTATAATAGGTATCTCCATAAGTAGAATTCACGGTAAACCTAAAATACTTCACCTGAGAAACCGGATTATCAAATGGCATTTTCTGCCAACTTCCATTTTGATCTTCCAGCGTAAATTCTCCTACATTAGTCCAAGTTACATTGTCCGTACTCACTTCAAACTTTACGTTCTTAGGTCGTCCGGGACTACTAACGCCTTGTCGATCTAATATTTTAAATCCGTGTAAGGTATGCACTGTATGCATATTTATAATAAACCAATGCGGCAAAGGAGGTTGTCCTCCCTTCCACTGCGAATGCCAATAAGTTCCGGTATTGTTATCAAACACATTCCGAACCCTTCCATTATCTGGACCTTCGCCAACTTCTTCCTGAGAATCCCAAGCTACCGCTTCCCAATCTGCTCTACTAAATGGCGGGAAAGGGTCTTTTTCGATATGAATATAAGCCGTGTGCATACTACTTACCGCAACACCATCAGCTGACACAATACTTACCGGCAAGATGTATCCGGTTTCGGAAATATCTATTCCCAATGGCTTAAGTGCTATTTCCAGTACAGTATCTGTTACACCGGAAGGGATAACCACTTTTGTAGAGACTAATTGATAAGTGCTATCCGGCAAGATGGTATAAATTCCACCATAAATTGTGTCTTTATTATAAGTTGCAACAGCATGCTTATCAACCCCCAAATTCACTGTAATATCCTTATCTAAAGCATGGGGTATATTCAAAGAAAATTCCAGCGTATCTGTTACTTTGCCCAAATCCGGACTTATCAGCTGATCTTTCCAAAAATTTAATCCGCTGGAAGCTGCATTAAACTGCTCTGCTGCTGGATAAGATAAAACCACTTCAGTGGCATTATTTTCCATTTCAGTAATGGTTTTATAGCAACCGGCACTAGCAAGCAGTACCAGAGCTAAACAAAAAATTGGTATCTTTTTCATTATTTATCAGTTTTTAAAGGTTAAAATGCGGTTACCAGCCCGGATTCTGTTCCAAATGCTTATTTAACAACAATTGATTGGTCGGAATGGGTGATAGATAATCTCTGTTTACATTGAAATTATAGCCACTTTGTCCCACTACATTATTCTTATAAGGAAAGATATAACCGTTACCATCCACAGGATACAAATCTTTTATTAAATTCTTTTCCGGTGCATCTTTAGCTATTTTTAGAAATTGTTGTCTTTTAGCTCCTTTGGGTTTCCAGCCTTCTATTAGTTTTCCGGCTGCTGCCCATCTCCAGATATCATCGTGACGATAGCCTTCTGCTGCAAATTCAACTCTTCGCTCTCTTCTAACTTCATTAATTATAGGAGTGAGATTGGGAAAATTCCAATTAGTATCATGAACAATGGAACCTAAAACCAAATGGGGCATTCCTACACGGTCTCTTAATTTATTTATGGTCTCATCTAAATCTGCTTGCGTAATTGTTCCTAATTCTGCCTTTGCTTCTGCATAATTTAAAAGTGCTTCTGCATATCGGAAATAGATCAATCCCTGAGAACCTTTCCCCCTGGTTTGTTGTTCCAAGGAAAGACTTAGTCCTTTATATAACTGATATCCTGTTGCATTTTTATCTTCTAAAGCACCATCCCAAGCAGGATGTACAAATTCGGAGGTATCATTAATAAAATGACTTCCATCATTAACTTGTATGGTTTGTATTAAACGAGGATCACGATTAGCTACCACACTTTTTAAGCTATCATCCCCTTTATAGTCTGAGCTCATAGCAATGGGCTTTCCATCTTTACAAAGATAAGCATCCACAAGGCTTTTCGTTACGCCTAAACCTCCTCCTAATCGCTGATAATTTGCCCAAAGTGTATACACACCATCTGCAGGGTCATATTTTCTCCAAAACATCACTTCCTTACTATCACTATAATCTAAGCGATTAAAAAGCTTCCGATAGCCTTCAGGTTCTCCCACATTGTCCAAAGCAAACTTGCCGGAACTGATTACAATATTTGCAGCTTGAACTGCTTTCTTTAAAAATTTCGAACCATCTTTTCCTTGTACGCCAAAAGGTGTTCCTGCGTGATATTTCTCCCAGGTTCCTTCATATAATGCAATTCTGGATTCAAATAAAGCAGCTAACTCACTATACACTCTGAAATTTTCATAACCAGAACCACCTTTTTCTGGTAAGTAGTCGATTGCCAAATCTAAAATAGACATCAAACTATCTACTACCAAGTCTCTGGATAATCTTGGTTTCTGCAAAGCCGTACTATCACTAAGAACCAGAGCATGACTATACCAAGGTAAATCCCCAAAGCTTTTTAGTTTTTCAAAATAATACCAGGCCTTAAAGAAATAGGCTTCTCCAACGTATTTCCGGATTTCAGATTGGTCTCCTTCTATTGTCTTATAATGATCCAAAAAGTAATTAATGCTTCGAATTTGTTCCCAGTCGCCATAGCTCCAACCTCCGCCGGAGGCAGGCAGCGTACTTTCCCCATTTAAGAATTGATTATATTCAAAGTGAATCATATTATCGCTTCCTTGCGATGCATCTAAACTATAAGGTCCCCAAGTTCCATATCCCCTATAGCTTGGCAAACCATTATAGAATTGATTGACATAAAGTCTTAAATCATTCGGAGTTTTCCAGTAATCTGCATCAGAAATATTAGACATCGGCGCCCGGTCTATAAAGTTCTTTTTACAAGAACTAAAAACGAAGACAACGCATAAAATAGAGATGATTAATTTTATTTTATTATTCATATTTTTCTTCATTTATTAATTAAAAAGTAACATTCAGACCAGCAGAAAAACCTCTTTGCAAGGGATATATTTTCATATCACTAAAGAAAATTTCGGGATCTATATTGGTATGTTCTCCCAATGGAGAGAGAACAGCTAGATTTTCAGCCATGATAAACACTCTAAACTTCTCTACACCAATACTACTTAAAATATGATCAGGAAGTGTATAACCAATTTGAATATTTTTCAGTCTCACATAAGCTGCATTTTGCATATATTTCGTCTGGGTCTGCATATTTTTTCCATTCTCTCCGGAATTCAGATAGTATTTAGGAAAATATCCATTCGGGTTACTCGGAGTCCAACGGTCATGATGTACATTAAATAAGGAGGATTGCCATTGACTTCCTGAAGAAGGAATTCCCCAGAAATAGTTTAATCCGCCTCCAGGGAAGAAATCCCTATGTCCTACACCCTGAAAGAAAATACTGGCATCAAAATTTTTCCAATCTACACTTCCATAAAGTCCAAAACTAAACTGAGGCGTAGAATTACCAATCACACTTAAATCTCCCATATCATCCAAGGTATTCTGTCCCCAGTCAATACGTCCATCTCCATTTAAATCTGCATATTCAATATCACCAGGGCCCCAACTGGAATAAATTTTAGATTGGTCAGGTGCACTAGCGACATCTGCATAGCTTTGAAAATATCCTACAGTCTTGTAACCAAAAATGGTTCCCATTTCTCTTCCTTCATACCAATTAGAAATAAGTTTTTGTGCATTAGGATATTCTGTAACATAGCCCCTATAATTACCCAAAGTTCCTCTGATAGAATAGTTTACATTTCCTATTTTATCTTTCCAGGTAATAGTCATGTCAAAACCTTTCGTCTCAATAGAAGCCGAATTATCCTGAGGCGGATTTGTTCCTAAAACAGCGGGATAATTCTGTGTAGGTCCCAAATAATCTTTTGCACTTCTTTGATACCAATCGAAGCTTAGAGCCAATCGATAGTTTAATGCGGAAAGATCCACCCCAAAGTCCAAGGTATTCACAGTCACCCAGGTAATTGCCGGATTTACAAGTCCCGGTGTTGTAGTATAAGCTTCTCTTCCCCCATCAAAATACCAGTTACTACTGGTGGGCGCCACAGTACCCAACGTAGGATAAAAAGGATACCAATTCCCTTCATTGCTCGCATTACCAAAAGATTGATCTCCTAAGCTGCCGTATGAACCTCTAAGTTTAAAAGAACTGAATACTTGGTCAATACCTAAATTTCCCCAAAATGCTTCTTTGTCTATATTCCAACCTGCAGAAACCCCGGGATAGAAACGATATCTTGCATCAGATAAAAACCTGGAAGTTCCATCATAACGTCCGGTTATTTCTAAAAGATATTTATTGTTGTAATTATAATTAAATCTACCAAAATACCCTTGCGTAGCTAATTGATATCTACTATCACTAACAGAAGGAGATTTCCCATAAGTTGTAGAGAGAGAAGGAACATTGTCAGTATATAAATTATTATTTCCAGCACTATAATACGTATTATCATACAACTCTCTAACATAGCCACCCAAAATCTTAAAATTATGATTATCAAGGCTCAACTGGTAGGTAGCAAAAGCATTGAATACCTGATGATGGCGAAATCCGGCATTACGGCTGAATGAATTTGGGAAAGTATATTGAAAAGGTTGTTGAAGACCACTAGGCAGTGTTTCATATATAGTTTTTAAATGATTACTAGTGTTACTGATTTTTGTACTATATGTATAATTCACTTTAGCAGTCAATCCTTTTACAGGTGTCAATGTTATTTCGCCGGTCAGCGTAGGATGATCCCAGCTTTCTATATGACGTCCCCCGTTTTCCATAACAGGAACATTACTTAAGGCTGAATACTGTTTTGGTGCATTTGCAGTAGCCGGCGTATAGAGTGCAATACTTGGCCATTTTCTAGCCAGCTGATGCATCCAATTATTACCGGTCAGACGTCCCCCACTCCAAGGTCTATTATAAGTTTCTTTCGAATAATAAGTACGCAAACCTGCTTTTAACCAATCCACTACTTGCGTAGAAATATTAGCACGTACATTATAACGCTTATATACGTCATCTCCATATTTCAACATTCCGGGTTTATTATTATATCCCAACCCCACATAGAATTTCGACTTCTTTGATCCGCCTGAAAAACTTAAATTATGCTGCTGAATTACCTGAAAATCTTTATAATAAATATCAAGCCAGTCATTATTACCATTTGAAGCCCCCCAGCCTCTCCAGGAATCCACTCCAGGAGCAGGATTAGGCTGTGTTTCTGTTTTTAAAGTACCGGATAAATAAGCTTTAATCCTTTTTATGGTACCCGATGAAAAAACATCTCCCGATCCTGCATTGTGAGAAGCCTCATTGTACAATAAGGCATGATCTAAAGAATTCATCATATTGGGCATTCCAATAGGAGTATTCACTGTAAAAGTGGTATTATAGGAAACGTGCATTTCACCTGCTTTACCCTTTTTAGTCGTAATAAGAATCACACCATAGGGCGCGCTAGAACCATAAATAGCAGCAGCTGCCGCGTCTTTGATAACAGAAATAGTCTCAATATCATTCGGATTAATCGAATTTATATCAGCCCCCTGTATTCCATCGATAACAATCAAGGGGCCCTGTGTAGAACCTAAACCGGTATAACCTCTAATATTGATAGACTGGGTCGCATTTGGTGCACCTCCTGCGCCGGTAGCTCCGATATTAAGATTAGCAACAGTACCTTGTAAAGCTTGCGAAAGACGTGTTACTGGTCGATCTTCTAAAATATCGTTGCCAATAGTTGCTACCGCTCCGGTCGCATTTACTTTTTTCTGCGTGCCATAACCAACAACAACCAACTCATTAAGTCCCATGGCACCGGAAGACAAAGTAACATCAATAGAAGTCCTTCCATTTACTTCAACTTCTTTAGACTGAAATCCTACATAGGAGAAGGTCAGCGTTGCATTTTCATCAGCTTTTATCTGATAATGTCCGGTAGCATTGGTAACAGTTCCCGTAGAGGTTCCTTTTACCTGAATGGTAACCCCAATGAGCGGGTTCCCTGAGGTATCTATCACCTTTCCACTTACTGTAATTTCGGCAAAATCCTTTACCGATACAGAATGCAACTCACTTTTAGCATAAACCGCACTTACCGACCCCAGCTGGATTAAGAATCCAGAAAGAATCATAGCCAGTAAAACGGGAATGCGAGATAAACGTTTTTCCATAAACTTTTACTTTAGATTTAAAACTTTTAAAAATTCAAATGTAAGATATAATACTTAATACAAAAAGCAAATATTAAAAATATATTTCAAATTCTTAACCTTAAATTCATTTTATATTATTTTAATCTTAATATAATTTGAATCACTATAACATATCGGGCACTTTATGAAAATTAATTGGCAACCTCGATCACCCTATCCTTCGCTGCCATCAGTCCAGAAGTACACATCACGAAAGGAACAACCAAGAGCATCCATAACGGGAAAGTCCAAGATTGGGTTGTCTGAAACAGGAGACCTACAATCGGCGGGATACAGCCTGCAATAAAATATCCTACAGTCTGCGCCATACCGGATAATTGGGCGGAATCTGTGATATTCTGTGTTTTTATCACAAAGAACATCGTTGAAATAGAAAAAACAAGTCCTATAGCAAGACCGTTAAAAATACTGGCCAGTATAGCAAAACGTGTTTTCCCAATAATAAACATTAGTATTCCTATGAACATCAATACAGAGGCAATCCAAATAATTTTCTTTAGATACTTGGGGTTCTCGGCAAAAAACGAACCAACAAACATCATCGGGATTGTGCTTATTTGAATATAAAAAACCATCATTCCTGACCTTGCCACATCCATCCCCCAGTCTTGCAACATCGAAGGTAGCCAAGCCGAAAAAACGTAGTAAATTACAGATTGCATTCCCATAAATATCGATATTTGCCAAGCCAATCTAGAGGACCACATTTTTCGAGGATTCCTAAGTTTTT
>DATGTY010000068.1:0-3666 GCA_035301605.1 Chitinophagaceae bacterium
AGCAAATGAAAAAAGACGAAGCTCAGGTTAGAGAGTTTTTTAAAACCAATTCTACAAAGCAATAAGTCATATTCTTCGCGATATATGTTTATTTATTCAAGGCAACACACTATCTGTGGCTGTTGAGAGAATGTTTTTCCAGGTTTAAAAACAGTGAGATAAAAAGGTAAACTAACCTGCGAGATATCGTTTTGTTAAACTATTCAAATAAAAACACACAACAGACTGGTTTTTCAAAAGAGAACCCTAAATTAACTGCTATATATAAATCAAGAAATAAATTCAATATCAAAAGGAACAAGGATCAATTAAAAACAATCCATACATTGTCCAGTCCTAGCTAGTATTTTAAACTTCAATTTCTAGCTGATTGGCAATTTTAACATCCTCGTAAATAGGAATATCTTCACCTAAAATCTCTATCGAAACCACCAAAGCATAGGGAATCGGCTCCATACTAGCATCCCAACCTTTATGTGCGTTTACTGAGAAGTAAAGCGTTTCGGGAAGTTCGTAGGATTTAAGGATAGCCCAGTCTTTCTGCAGGGAACTGTTGTTTCTGTTAACGTTGGGGACACCCCAATTATCTCTCTCCCTAATCTTCCATTGAATAACTCCACCCCCTTCATTTTCAGGTTTCTTCAACTCTTCCCCATTCAGCAATGCCTTTAAAGCACTATTTTTAAAGCTTTCATAGTTATCGTCAAGTTTAGAGCTTTTCCAATCTAATCGAGTAGCGAGATATGATTTTGTACGCTGCCGAGTACGTCTAGTTTTAGCCGTAAATGCCAAACTAACTTCTATCAATACATCATAGTTTTCGCCAGGGTCTAATAAAGTTTTGGGAAGCTCCAATGAATATATTTGTCCTTGTTCAGCTTTAATTTTATTGGTATTGTAAAAAGTAATTCTATGCTCAGAATTACGAGTTACTCGCTCCAAAGATGGTATCCCATACCCATAATGCTTAATGGCTAATTCAGTTGGGTTATGGAAGAGTTCTCCAGGGAGTCGAGCACCTTGCACTATTAGAGCACGAATTAAATTGACGTTTTCATCTGGATAAAGCTTTAACAGTTCTGCTGCTATAGCGCTAACTTTAGGAGTAGAAAAAGAAGTTCCCGCACTTTCTTTATTAAAAGCAAAACCACCATCTAAAGTAGAACGAATAAGTTCTATCGCAGTATCCTTTTCAGTAATTTGAAAAAGTCCATTTTTAGAAATCTTCATTCCTCCTCCGTATTCTACCACATCTGGTTTGATATGCCCCCATATTCCGCTCCCTACGCGTGAATATGGAGCTATCTCATTCTGAACGCCTATCGACTGCCAATCCTCATTTTCAAAAGAAAGATGATTAACAGATCCAACGGAAATGGCAAAACTGCTTTGTGATGGGTCAGCAACCCTGCAAAAAGGCTTAACTAAATAATCAGGATATTGTATTCCTTCTTTATAATTATTCCGAATGAATTGAGTGTCTATATTCCCTGTAGAATTAAGAAAAAGAATATCCTTTTCATGAATTAACTTATCTATAGTTGCCGCCCATAAGCTCATATGCTTAGTTTTATGCGGAGAATCACTATTTACAGATAAATTAAATATTTTTATATCTAGATTATTATCAACTAACTTTTCCATTAGAGCAGGTGGGAATTGCTTCAACTTGTTTTCTTTATTCAAAACCCTAATATTTCTAATAAAACAAGGTAGTTCATAAGACTCCTTAATATGAGAAACTCCTTTTGGATAGAGGATTGCACCAGCTACTTTAGTACCATGTCCACCGTTAGAAACCTGGTCGGCTACTGACGAGTCATCCTTTATATATGAAGATGATTTCCCTGGTTTTATTGCTGGTGATATATACTTGTTTCCTTCCATTATACCGCTATCAACTACAGCTATTTCCGGTGCATTCGGTCTTGGAGGAAGAATCTCAATGGAGTTCGAATGAACTTCATCAATGTCACCTAAAACTCCTCCCACATTCTCTTTTTCAGAAACCTCAAAGACGAATGGATAATTAAGAACGAGGTCTTTTAAACCTTTGCCATTAATAGTAATTTCACAACCAAAGCTGTCCTCTAAGTTAACAAAACCGCTATTTATAACCGCACCATAGTGATCTATAAAAGATTGGAAATGGTCTTCTCTTTCTAACAGACTATTATCTCTTTCAATTTGCTTTTCTCGGTATTTCTTAAGTCTCTTTACCCCGCCTTGTTTCGAGGGGTCTGGTTCAGACCCTAATGGATAGTCAAATGCAATGGAAACTTCGACTGTGTAATCATCGCTATCCTTAATAGCGCTCCATTTTTCAAGCAAATCAGGAGATAAAATATAGCGAGGCTTCCAAGCTTCTCTTTCACCTACCAAAATCTCCCAAAATCGCGCTATATTTCCCGCCCCATGTTTTTCATCGATAAAACCTTCAATTTTCTCTCTCAAACTCTTGAAGTTATCTATCGATGAGCCGATAATATAACCATCTACTTCTTCTGAAATTATTTCAATACCGAATTTTTCTCGTAGATCGAAATCAATTTCTTTAATAAATTCAGGATCCATTTTTAAGAAAACCGGAATATACTCATTACTTAATGGAGCTAAGCCATCACGAGCCCTATCTTCTAAATGTTCTCCCCATTTATTAGATATAGATTTTGCCTGATTATTAAGCGCTCTACCATGGGATAATCTATTTTCTTTATTTTCTAATGTCTTTTTAGCTTTACTATAACCACCATGAAATCGGGCTGCACCGATTATTTTCTCTGAAAATTTAAGATGTGGGAACCGCTCCATATATTATTTCGCAAATAGTACATTTTCTTCTAACGCTCTATCAATATCTTGTTTCTCTATTTCGGATTTCCTATTGATAATCGCTTTTTTTGCTGCATCATTGGCTATTTTTTCTACAATAGCATATGAAAGACCTGACATCTCATTTGCATATTCGGTTAATTTAATGTCGTTACTTAACTTGAGTGGAGAGAACGCTATTTGTAACAGTTGCCCTATTTCCTCTTTACCAGGCTTTGGCAGTTCAATAATATCATCAAATCTACGATAAAGAGCATTATCTAGACTTCCTTCTAAATTAGTGGTAGCTATTAAAATTCCTTCACCATCATACTCTTCAAGTAGTCCCAAAATAATATTTACAATGCGGTGAATTTCCCCCACATCATTGTTTGTTAAATTTCTTTGTTTACCAATAATATCAAACTCATCAAGCAATAAGACACAGGGGTAGTTCTCAATACTTTCAAAAAGATTTTGAAGATTAGCCGCTGATTCACCCAGATAGGAGGAAATAATAGAATCAAACCTTACTTTATAAAAAGGTAATCCTAAATCCCAAGCAATACGTTCGGCAGCCATACTCTTTCCACAGCCAGAAGAGCCATAAAACAAAATCTTCTTACGAGGTTTAAGGCCATAATTCAACAATCGATCGCGACCTAAGTACTCCTTTTCTATCCGTTCAATTTTATACTCTAATTCTGGAGAGAGAACCATATCGTGGCGGAGATTGTTGTGCTCAATGTGCGTAGCCAAAGGTAACTTATACCTACGATCTTTAGGAATTTGATATACATTTTTATCACGAATAACCTGAAGAACTGGCTCTTTTTGAGTTGTTATATTTTTATT
>DATGTY010000069.1:0-6781 GCA_035301605.1 Chitinophagaceae bacterium
CCTGTGGTAGGTTCATCTAAAAAGATAATTTGTGGTTGATTGATTAAAGTTGTGGCGATAGAAAATCGCTGTTGCTGTCCGCCGGAAAGCTGTTTATATTTAGCCGACGCTTTTTCTCTTAAATTGACTAAATCTAAAATATCTATTGGATTTACTTTTTTATTATAGAGTCCGGCAAAAAGATGAATCAATTCTTTCAGGTTCAGTCCGGGATAATAACCTGAAGCTTGTAATTGCACCCCAATAATATGGCGAATTTTGCTACTTTCTTTATCTAAATCAAAACCGCCCACCGTGATTTCGCCTTCCGTCTTTTTCCTTAAAGTTTCTATAATTTCTAAGGTGGTGGATTTTCCTGCTCCATTAGGTCCCAAAAGTCCAAATATTTCACCACGTTCCACTTCAAAATCCAATCCTTTTACCGCGGTAAAATCTCCATATTTTTTTACCAATCCCTTTACCGTAATGATTTTCTCTTTCATAGTTGCAAGTTACAACAGCAATAGCAGAAGATCTCTAATATTGCTCATTTTCATTGGGGAAATCTCTTGATTTCACATCTTTTATATACTGTTTGGCTGCGCCACTGATTTCTTTATACAAATCAGCGTATCTCCTCAAAAATTTTGGTTTAAAATCTTTATTAATACCCAACATGTCATGCATGACCAAAACTTGCCCATCCACATGTGGTCCGGCACCAATACCAATAGTAGAAATATGTAGAGAGGAAGTTACTTTCCGCGCTAATTGTGCAGGGATCTTTTCTAAGACCGTAGCAAAGCATCCGGCATTTTCGATCGCTTTTGCATCTGCAAAAAGCTTCTCAGCCTCTGCAGATTCTTTTGCTCTGACGCCATAAGAACCAAATTGATTAATGGATTGTGGTGTAAGTCCCAAATGCCCCATGACCGGAATACCCGCAGAAATAATTCGTTTTATAGACGCTACACGCTCTACTCCTCCTTCTAATTTCACAGCATGTGCGCCACTTTCCTTTAAAATCCTAACAGCAGAATGAAGTGCCTCTTTTTCATCGCCTTCGTAAGACCCAAATGGCAAATCAACAACAACTAGAGCTCGCTCAGCTGCCTTCACTACGGACGATGCCATAAATATCATTTGATCCAACGTCAGCGGTAAGGTAGTTTCATTTCCCGCCATCACATTAGAAGCAGAATCCCCTACCAATAGAATTTCCATTCCTGCCTCATCAAATATTCTGGCCATAGAATAATCGTAGGCAGTAAGCATACTAACAGGTTCTCCGGCAGCTTTTAATTTTTGTAAAGTTCCGGTAGTAACTTTCTTTATTTTTTTTGCATCCCCCATAAAACCATCTCAATTAATAAGAAATACGAAGTTAAGCAAAAATACCATTTTTGACGGTCGCTTCGGTTCCACAACACCAAAAAAACTATCTTATAATCCGAAAATAATAGAAAATTCAATATATTTACTTAATTTCATAATAATGAATAAATTTATTCGGTGTTATTAAACGAGATATAAATCAATAAATCAGTTACATACATTTGTCTTAATTAAAAATTTATACACTTATCAAAAATTAAAACTATGAATTTTCTAACAAGAGATTACAAAGCAGGTAGAGACATTGGTTTGCTCGTCCTCAGAGTAGTTGTAGCATTGGTACTTCTATACGGACATGGTTTTGAAAAATTAACTGTTGTTTTTACCGGACAACCCATTCAATTTATGGATCCTATAGGTTTGGGAGCAAATTTCTCCTTCTATTTAGCTGCTTTTGCAGAAGGGATTTGTTCTATTTTTCTTATCTTGGGATTATTTTCTCGTTTTGCCTCTATCATCCTTACGATAAACTTTATTGTTATCATTATCCTGCATGGTTTTATTATAGGAGATGGCTTTAATGTATTAGAACTTCGTTTCTTGTATCTTGCCGCTTTTGTTGCTACTATATTTACCGGTCCGGGAAGAATCTCACTGGATTATCTCTTCTACGGTAGAGCAAAATAATTTTTCTATTGAGAGCCTCAGAAAAATTTCACCGAGAACCCCAGATTTTCCTGCAGTTCTCGGTGTATTCTCTGCGGTACTCGTTGGTATTATGTTATAAGATGTTTTTTAATTGGGGAGTAAGTAAAGGCTTTTTTTTAAATTATTTTATCAAATGTTTCGGTAAATCTTCCACATTTTCACAACACACTTGTTCCATCACCTGCTGAAGTTGTCTTTTAAGAATAGAGATGGTATGTCTTCCTCCTTTCTTTCCTAATGCTGCAGGTCCGTAATTAAAAGCACGTCCGAGAAAAGTAAATTCTGCACCGGAAGCAAGAGTTCGGGCAATATCAGGCCCTGTTCGCATCCCGCTATCCATCATAATCTTAATTTTATCTTTGTATTTTGGCGCCAGCTCCTGTAATACATTAATAGTAGAAGGTCCGGAATCATGTTGACGTCCGCCATGATTAGAAATAATCACACCATCTAATCCCAGCTCCACAACCTTTTCCATATCTTCCTCACTAGAAAGTCCTTTAATTACAAGATTACCTTTCCATTTGTCCCGTAATGCCTTAACCCGATCTTCATTCAATCGTCCATTAAAAGTTTTATCCATAAATACCCCTAAATGATGCATATTCAGCCCTCGGCTTTTTGGAATATATCGATCCATCGTTTTAAAAGAAGGAATGCCATGCAACAAAGTCTGAATAGACCAATTAGGATGCATTACAGCTTGTCTGACATTTCTAAAAGTCATGCGAGGCGGCATGGATAGTCCATTTTTAATCTCTTTAGAACGATATCCAAAAGTGGGTACATCAGAAAGAATAACTAAAGTAGAACAACCGGCATCAGCAGCTCTTTTCAATAAATTATCCCTCATTTTATCTTCAGTAGGATGATAAAGCTGAAACCAAAAATTTCCTTCAGTAAGTTCACTAATCGTCTCTATACTTGCAGTAGATACCGTACTCAAACAAAATGGAATATTGTATTCAAAAGCTGCTTTAGCCAAAATTTCCGGAGTCCCGGGCCAAAAAAGGCCTTGTAAACCAACCGGAGCAATTCCAAAAGGTGCATCATACAAATGACCAAACAATTCGGTCTTCATGTTTATTCCGTTATATTCATGAATATACTGCGGCATGAGTTCAATATCCCTAATCTCCTTTGTATTCTTTCGAAGATTTATCTCCTCATTACATCCACCAGCCAAATAATCATAGGCAAAGCCGGGAATACGCCCTTTGGCTTTTTTTCTCAAATCCTCAACCATGGGGTATTTGGGATTATATTCTAATTCCATTTTACTAATATTTTAATGTATCTATTCCTTATTATTTTTTCTTATTAATCTCTTGCCATTTTTCACCCTCAGGAAAGCTATAGGAATTCAAAGATAATTCTTTCATTTTGATACTGTATCCTGCACTATCCGGCATCATGTAATGTCCATCCTTTATGATGACCGGACTTTCAAAATGTTCGTGCAAATGATCCACAAATTCAATCATTCTGTTTTCCATTGTTCCACTCATACAGATATAATCTATCATAGAAAGATGCTGCACATATTCACACAAGCCTACCCCTCCGGCATGTGGACACACAGGAATATTAAACTTGACTGCCATTAACATAATCGCTAAGATTTCATTCACACCGGCTACTCTGCAACTATCTATCTGACAAATATCAATACTTCCGGCTTGCATGAATTGTTTGAATATCATTCTGTTCTGACAGTGTTCTCCGGTTGTAACTTTTACAGGACTTATGGCATCTTTAATTTCTTTATGCCCCAGAACATCATCCGGACTGGTAGGCTCTTCAATCCACCACGGATTATATTGAGCCAACTGTTTCATATTGGCAATCGCTTCATCTACCTCCCAATATTGATTGGCATCCATCATAAAACGTTTATCATCTCCTATTTCTTCACGAATGATGGCAGCCCTCCGCATATCATCTTCCAGATTCTTACCCACTTTCATTTTAAAGTTGATCCATCCCTCTACCTTAGCCTCTTTACATAAACGACGAATCTTATCCTCAGAATAACCCAGCCATCCCATAGATGTTGTATAAGCGGGGTATCCGGTTTCTTTCAAATTAGCAATCCTTTCTTCTTTACCTGCAGCTTGTTGTTGTAATATTTCCAAAGCTTCTTCCGGACGAAGCACATTCGTCAAATAGGTGAAATCTATACAAGAAATCAATTCCTCCGGACTCATATCTGAGATTAATTGCCACAAAGGTTTTCCTTCAACTCTGGCATATAAATCCCAAACAGCATTTACCAATGCTCCGGTCACCATATGAATCACCCCCTTTTCCGGTCCTAACCAACGCAACTGGCTATCTCCAACCATTTTCCTCCAAAAACCGGCCATATCCTGCCTGATTTCTTCCAAAGACATCCCCACTAATAGAGGCGCCATGGATTCAATAGCCTGTACACAAATTTCATTTCCTCTGCCAATAGTAAACGTTAATCCATACCCTTTCCATTCAGGATGATTGGTATGCAAAATAACGTATGCTGCCGAATAATCAGGATCTGCATTCATTGCATCAGATCCATCCAAGGACTGGCTTGTAGGGAAACGAATATCTTTCGTTTCAATAGACTCAATAATAATATTCATAAGAAAAGTATCAAACGATTTATTTACAAAATTAAGTCGTTTTTTCTTTTTTTAATAACATTGTACATCTTTACTATAAACTTCTCTTTCCATATTTATATTTCATCATTTTCTTCACTTGAAATAAAATTCTAAATATTTGAACTTTATAAAACTTGTTCACTTTTTATAAACATTATTTTATTGAGATATTGATAATCAATTATTTAATATAATACAATTATCTACTTTTCAAAAAAGGTGATTTTAATCTTTGTCTTTTTTATACATTTACTTCAATTAAGAGATTTGATTATAAAGAAAAGCGAAACTTCCTATGGAAACACAATCGATCCAAAAAAAATATACCCCAAAAGAGGCTTACGAAACAGCACTTCAATACTTTAATGAAGATGATTTAGCGGCTCGAGTATGGGTAAATAAATATGCATTAAAAGATTCTAACGGAAATATTTATGAAAAAAGTCCGGAAGAAATGCATCACCGTATCGCAGGAGAAATTGCGCGAATAGAACAACATTATCCCAATCCAATGTCTGAAAAACAAATTTTTGATCTCATCAAAAATTTTAAATATATCGTACCACAAGGAAGTCCTATGGCAGGAATCGGCAATCCTTATCAAGTAGCCTCTCTTTCCAATTGTTTTGTTATTGGTAATGGCACAAACTCAGATTCTTATGGTGGTATTATGAAAACAGATCAGGAGCAGGTCCAATTAATGAAAAGACGTGGAGGCGTAGGACATGATTTATCTCATATTCGTCCTAAGGGCAGCGAAGTAAAAAATTCAGCTCTTACTTCTACCGGCATCGTTCCCTTTATGGAGCGATACTCTAACTCTACCCGAGAAGTAGCTCAGGATGGACGTCGTGGCGCTTTAATGCTCTCCGTATCAATCAATCATCCGGATGCAGAAGATTTCATCAATGCGAAAATGGAAGAAGGAAAAGTTACCGGAGCCAATATTTCCGTACGTATAGATGATGATTTTATGAAAGCGGTCAAAGAAAAGAAAACATACATCCAAAAATATCCCATCTTTAGCTCAAATCCTAAAGTAACCTATGAAATAGATGCTTATAAATTATGGGAAAAGATTGTTCATAATGCTTGGAAATCTGCCGAACCGGGAATATTATTTTGGGACACCATTCAAAATGAATCAATCCCAGATTGCTACAGCGACCTGGGTTATGAAACCATATCCACTAATCCTTGTGGAGAAATCCCACTTTGTCCTTATGATTCCTGTCGTCTTTTAGCCATAAATCTGCTCTCGTATGTAGATTATCCATTCACCGCAAAAGCATCTTTCAATTTCGGCTTATTCCAGGAACATGCCCAATATGCACAAAGGATCATGGATGATATTATTGATTTAGAACTGGAAAAAATAGACCGTATTCTGAAAAAAATTGCTGCCGACCCGGAAGCAGAAGAAATTAAAGCAACAGAAATCAATCTTTGGAAAAAAATACAAGAAAAAGCAGAAAAAGGTCGTCGTACCGGTATAGGGATTACCGCTGAGGGGGATATGCTAGCTGCTTTAGGAATCCGTTATGGAACGGAAGAAGGAAATGATTTTTCAGTAACGGTGCATAAAAAATTAGCTTTAGGTGTCTATCAGGGCTCCATAAATACTGCTAAAGAACGAGGCGCTTTTGAAATATACGATTCCAAAAGAGAAAAAAATAATCCTTTTATTCAACGGATTAAAGAAGCCGATCAGAAACTATACTATGAGATGATGGAATATGGCAGACGAAATATTGCTTTATTAACCATTGCCCCCACCGGCACGACCAGCTTAATGACACAAACTACTTCCGGCATCGAACCGGTTTTTCTTCCGGTGTATAAACGCCGAAGAAAAGTAAACCCCAATGATAAAGAAGCCAAAGTAGATTTCGTCGATGATGTAGGAGACTCCTGGGAAGAATATACCGTTTTTCATCATCGTTTTAAAGAATGGATGAAAATAAACGGATATGATACCCAAAAACAATACACCCAAAAGGAGCTCAACGAAATGGTTAAAGAGTCGCCTTACCGTAAAGCCACCTCTGAAGATGTAAATTGGCTAAGTAAAGTACATATGCAAGGAGCCGTTCAAAAATGGGTAGATCACTCTATTA
>DATGTY010000070.1:0-10030 GCA_035301605.1 Chitinophagaceae bacterium
ATTTTTTTAGACATGAGGTCGATTTTTAGTATTGAATAACACAGAAAATCTCTTTTTGTTGTTTCTTTTTTTAATGTGATACTGCTTTCAGTCCTATAATAGAACCAATTAATAGAAAAAGAAAAAAGATGCGCCAGAAAGTAGCCGGCTCTTTGAAGAAAAATATTCCTATAACAGCTGTTCCGAAGGCACCTATTCCTGTCCAAACAGCGTAAGCCGTTCCTATGGGAAGAGTTTGTGTGGCTTTAATAAGTAATAACATGCTGATAACAAGGCAAATAAAAAAGCCTCCATACCAGTAAAGCGAAGTTGTGCCACTAGCCACTCTGGCTTTTCCAAGACAAGTCGCAAACCCCATTTCAAAAATTCCGGCTATAATAAGTAGTATCCAATTCATGTGGTGAAAGTTTGCATCCAAAAGTACATAATTTTTGGGGAGATTATTAATGTTTTCGCTTGTGTAGAAAGCTATGTTAGAATCCCTTATATTTGCGGGCTATGGAAAATATCGAGACTTTAGAAGAAATCATAAAGACCCGACGCACGGTAAAAGCAACGAAAATGAATGGGGAGCGTATTCCTCAGGAGCAGGTAATGAAATTGTTAGAGCTGGCCGGCCGGGCTCCTAATCATGGCAAGACTGAGCCCTGGCGGTTTTGGGTTTATGAAGGTGAGGCGCTGAATAGGTTTGGAGAAAAACATGCTGAATGGTATTGGCAACATACACCGGAAAATAAACGAAAAGAAGCCAAGGCGGAGAAGTTGAAAAAATATGCGCAAGGGGCGTCGCACCTTATTGTGGCTGTAATGAAACGTACAGAAAAAACTAAAATCCCCAGATTTGAAGAAATGGCAGCAGTTTCTGCAGCAATTGAGCATATTTTGCTGGGAGCAACAGCAATGGGTTTGGCGTCTTTTTGGAATACTGGCGGAATGACCGGGCATCAGGTATTGAAAGATTATTTGGATCTAAAAGAAGAAGATATGGTCATGGGTTTGCTATATTTAGGCTATTCGGATAAACTTAAACCACGGAAGGAAAGAAAAATATCATTGAAGGATAAAATCCATTGGATGGATTAAAATGAAATAGCAGAATAGAGACGACCTTATTAAAAATTATACGGTGTAAGCAACTTCTTTTTCCTTTTTTCTCTTTTGCCGCGAAGCGGGTTTTCTTTTCCCTTTCTTTTTTGTTTTCTTTTTCTTTCCCCACCAGATGATAAACCCGGTTACAGGGAGGCTGGCACAAACAAGACTGACCAAAAATGCAATAATCTTACCCCAAATGCCACCAATGGCACCTACATGAATGTCATATTTCATAGCCAGCAGTTTTTGACCGGCGTTTTTGTTTTTGTATAAAGATTGACCTAGTTCTTCGCCTGAATATTGATCAAAATAGGCAGCATCATAGTCGTAATAGACTTCATGTCTGTTATAAGCACTTACTGTAATTGGTGCTTTTGAAGTTTGAGGAATGGAAATTCCGTAGCGTGTTACTCCCTGAAATTTATGCTTAGAATGTGCAAGTGCTTGATCTATAGGGAGCGCCTCCGGGGAGGCTTGTTCTGTAGCACGATCTTCTGAGGTGTAGGAGGGAAAGGGCGGCGCTTCCGTACTCAAAGTTACGGTAGCATATGCTGCTTTCGAAAACCATTGAAAGGAATACAGCAGACCTGATAGACCCAATATAAGTGCAATAATAATTGTATAGAATCCTAAAACGTTGTGCAGGTCATAGTTTAGCCTTTTCCATCTTGCTTTCCATTTTACTTTAAATGCTTTATTTTTTTCAAATCTACTCCATCTTTTAGGAACCCACATAATCAGACCTGTTATGAGAGAAATAATAAAAATTAGCGTTCCCCATCCTACAATGGGTTGTCCGTATTTAGTGCTTAAATAGAGGCTCCAGTGAATATATTTAACAATGATAAAGAAGTCATGCATGTAGTTAATCTTTCCGGTAACTTGGCCGGTATAAGGGTTAACAAAAGCAGATTCATAATAATCTATAGATTCCGGAAAAGTAATGGCATTAGGATCTCCGGCTTTGTAGGCTAAAAATTCCCAGGATCTGTTGCGATCCGTATAGGAGGTGACATAGTTAATAGGTTGGTCTGCTCCCAGCGCTTTTTGTGCCGATTCTTTTAATTCACTTATAGGGAGCGGTTGCGTAGAGGGGGAAGGAGGAGTGACGAATAACTCCTCCTCATATATTAAACTTGATATTTCTTTTTGAAAAGTGAATATACACCCCGTAATGCTGACTATTACTACGATAATACCAGAAATGAGTCCCAGCCAAAGATGGAGCCAGGTGATGATGTTGTTTATTGTTGATTTCTTGTTAATCGGCATAGGCCTTATTTTTGTTTAGAAATTGTAGGTAATCCCTATTCTGAAATTGCGTGGAGCTTCCATTTGCCAATAATAAAAGTCGCCATAGGGAGCACCAACGTATAAATAGTCATCTAGCACATTTCGAATGGATAAATTCACTCTGAATTTCTTATAATCATAAAAAACACCGGCATCTAATCTAAAATAATCCGGCAATGACATCTGATTTTTAGAATTCCAGCTCCAGGTACTTCGGTCGGCTTTGTAGGTTGCGCCGGTAGAGAACCCTAATCCTTTTGCTGCCCCATTTTGTATTTTATAGGTAAGCCAGCCATTAAGGATATGCTTGGCGAATCCGGGCAAAGGATCGCCCACTTTATTTTTATCTACGTCTTTTGTTATTTCAGAATTTGTGTAAGCATAATTTACTACTGCATTTAAACCATCTGTTATTCTTCCTCTTACATCTAATTCAATACCTTCTGATTTGGACTGCCCAATTTGTAAAGAATAGCGATGATTTGCATTGTTCGTTGTATCAGGATCACTCACTAACAGCCCATTTTTATAGATACGGTAAACGGATAGCGAAGATTGTAACCGACCTTCAAACCATGATTTTTTAAGCCCTATTTCATAATCAGTACCGGTCTCAGGGTCAGGAAGTTTATTACCTCTCAATAATCCGGTTTGAGGAATAAAGGATTGGTCAATTAATGCATAAATGGATGTGTTTTTATCAATAGATACGCTTAATCCCACTCTTGGCGTAATTTTAGAAGCACTGAAGTCTGTTCCATAGGAAGATTGATTAACATGCGTATATCTTCCGGCCAGAGTTAGCCGAACTTTATTATTCCAAAAACCAAGTTGATCTTGTAGGTATATACCGGAATAACTTTGATTTAGTTTGTTCCCTTGTGCTCTGACATCCAACCTTGTTTCTCGATCAAAATCGGCATATCCGTTGGAAGGATTGCCATATTCCGGATGATAGATATTGAAGGGATCTGCTTTCGTATCCAATGCATGAGTTTGATTCCAGTCATAAGTGTTTTTCTTACTTCCCATATCTAATCCGAATAATATTTTATGTTGAATGGAGCCGGTCTGTAGTTTTCCGTTGAGGAATACCTGTCCAAATTTATAATCGCTAACAGCATCTGCAATGGATAGTGTTCTTATCATGTTTCCGGCAGAATCCAGTGAGGCCGGCCAAATATTACTCCCAACTTTGTCGGCATGCATATAGGCTGCATGTACACTAAGCTTCCAGTTTTTATTAAAATAATGATGGAGGTAAAGGAACAGAGACTGGTTCGTGATTTCTGTGGGTTCTACCCCGGGGTCACCTAAAGTAAAATCCCGATCTAAGTCTCCATAGCCTTTTGCTGAGAAAATATAAGATGAGCTTATGTTAGATATTTTAGCGTGTTGCAACGAATATTCAATGGTCAGATCCGTTTGGGGATCAATAATATACTTTAATACGGGATGGATGGTATATCGGTTATCATATTTATACTTTTGGAAAGATTCTTTAGCTTGTCCCATCATATTCAGACGATACTGCAAACGGTTATCCTTGTCTAAATGACCGTCCAGATCCAAAGCTGCACGGTATAGATTGAAACTGCCAAAGGTGAGGTTGGCACTGCCTTTGGTGTGTCCGGTCGGCTTTTTGGTGACAATATTAAACATTCCGCCCGGTTCGCCGTTCGACATCATAAAGCCGGCCGGCCCTTTTACGAATTCAATTCTCTCTACCATGCTCATATCTGCGGTTAATGGCCCCCAGTTAGAAGTAAAATTAAATCCATTTCTAAACTCAGAAGCCCGGGCACCCCGCATATTAATACGTGTGTAGTCATCCCAATGGCCTAGTCGCGTAGCGCCACTTACGTCGCGTATAATCCCGTCTTTCATACTAGTAATCTGTCGATCTTCTAGCACAGCAGCAGTTATTACTTGTATATTTTGTGGAACCTTATTCAATGGTGTGAGTAATCGGAGGCTGTTAGATGTTTGTTTGGCATTGTAATTTTCGCGGTAACCGGAAACCGTAACTGCATTAAGTTTGTGATTTCTTTCAGTAATACGAATAGATTGTAATTTGGTGGTGTCATTATTTGTGACACTAACAGGGATTATCTTTTTCTTTTTCCCAACTGCATGGATAGACATGGTATAATTCCCTGCATCAGGTTTCAGATAGAAATAGCCATTATTTGATGAAATAGTAGCATAGTCTGTTCCTATAAGAGAAATGGAGGTATTGGCTAATGGATTTCCAATAGAATCCATAATGTGTCCGACAATAAAGCCAGTTTGTGCCATAGCCGTAAAGCTACTGCTTAGCATAAAGAGGAGAATGAAGAGCGTTCTCATGTTATTGAGTGTTAAAATTTAAAGCGGTTTATGTTAATTTTGGCAAAAGTGAAAACTTTCTCTTTTAATAAGTCCTCAGAAGAGGAATCCTTATTTCGCAATGAGGAAAAAGAACTTATAAATAAGGAATTTAGTAAAATAAAATAGCTTATGAGAGTAATAATTCAAAGAGTGTCTTCAGCTGCTGTAACTATAAATGAAGAGGTGAAATCTCGTATTTCGAATGGCCTCTTAGTCCTTTTAGGAATAGAAGAGCGAGATGGCGCAGAAGATATACAATGGCTGAGCAGAAAAATAACCAACATGCGCATCTTTAATGATGAACAGGGAGTGATGAATAAATCTGTTAAAGATATTGGGGGAGAAATTTTGCTTGTCAGTCAGTTCACTTTGCATGCATCTACCAAAAAAGGGAACCGACCTTCTTATATTCGTGCGGCTCATCCTGATATTGCCATCCTGCTTTATGAAGAGATGATATCTCGGCTCGAGAAAGATTTGGATAGACCTATACAAACGGGGATTTTTGGAGCCGATATGAAAGTGGAATTGCTCAATGATGGTCCGGTAACCATTATGATGGATTCACAGGATAGAGAATAAGAAATGAACCGCTGAACCGTCTTTTTATTTCTTTTCTATCTTCTCCAGGGTTTGCCATAATTGATAAAAAGCTCTGGGCACATGGAAACAGCCTTTCCATTTTCCGCCTTTTAAGGGGAGTAAAACTTCTCCGCGGCGGTTTAGATAGCCGTACCATTCGCCATATTGTTGATCTCCAAAGTGTTCCCAACTGTAATTGTGCAATTTTTCAAACCAATCCCAACAAGCTTTATTTCCGGTATGTAAATATCCTTTAGCCATAGCAATCGTAGCTTCCAGATGCACCCACCATAGTTTTTGATCCCACTCTAATTGTTGAGGAGGATTGCCTTTGACATCCATAAAGTAAAAAATGCCATCATGTTTTTGATCCCAGCCATATTCAATAAGTTGTAAGGCAATTTTGGTCGCCTTTTGCATAAGTTTTTTATCTCCTTGCTTTTCAGCTAGATCCATAATAAACCACATAGATTCTAATCCATGTCCGGGATTGACCAATCGACCTTCAAAAGAATCATAAAGGTTCCCATCCATGCCAATATTTTCCAGAATGATGCCTAAATCAGAACGGTAAAACTTATTCGTAACCATATCGATACCATTTTTGATGGTGTCTGTTACTAAATCTTGGTTGAGTATATGTTCAATCTCCAGTACCAAATTAGTAATGATCATGGGTAGAGCAAAACTCTGTAAATTTCTTGTCCCGGGATAAGCCTTTGAATATTTACCTTTGGGATTCTTTTGACGCTGAAGGATGTGGTCGAATGTTTTTTTCGCCACTTGTAAGTGCTTTGGGTTTTTTGTTGCTTTGTATAATTGTCCGAAAGCCATGGCTGCGAAGCAGTCAGAGAAGATATTATATGGTTGAATGAGCGGTTGCCCTTCTCGATTAAGAGAAAAATACCAATTCCCTTCTTGATCCATACCATGCGCTAATAAGAATTTAGCTCCCTGACGAGCAAAATTTAGCCACTCCTCTTTTGGAGATACCTGATTATAAAGCATGGAGAAAGTCCATACCTGTCTGCATTGTAACCAAATGAATTTATCTGTGTCAAAGACCACACCATCTCTATTTAGACAAGTATAATATCCGCCATATTCTTCATCTCCTGAGTGCTGAAGCCAGAAAGGAATGACGTTTTCTAATAAGGCAGATTTATATTGTTCTTTTGTCTTGCTTATATTCATGACAGCCATTTAAAAGTTCATTATGTATTTCTCAAAATACAAAGTTAGCGCTTGAATTTTGAAATGTTAAGAAAACGAAGTATTTATGTCTAACTTAATACAAAAAATAAGTAAAAAGAGATAGGTTTACATTTCTTACATTTGCAACGAAAATTTCAATAAGAACTTATAGAATGCAAAAGTTAAATATTAAAAAAGTGTTCTTCTTCGTAGCAATATTGAGCTTTTTTTGCTCTTCTGTTATAGCACAGGATCAAGAACCTGAAATTACGAAGGCGGAACAAATTAATCCAACCTCAGTAGAATTGTATCTTTCTAATGGTCGTCAGATTATCATCGATTTTTATGGTGATAATATTTTTAGATTTTTTAATGATAGTCTGAAAAATGAAATCAGACCACCTCATTCTGAGCCGCCGGCACAAATCTTAGTGAATAATCCAAGAAGGAAAGTAACTGATTTGAATCTGAAGAAAGAGGGCAACACGGTTACCATTTGTAGTCCGGAAGTAGCCATAAGTTTTGATAAACAAAGTACGCTTTTTACCATTAAAAATTTAGTGACCAATGAAGTCATTGTTAAAGAAGTAAAACCCATTGAGGTAAATAGCAAACAATCTACAATGGTGTTGAAGGAACACCCAAATGAATATTTTTATGGTGGCGGCGTACAGAATGGACGGTTTTCGCATAAGGGAGAAAAGGTTGCTATTGTGAATGAAAATAGCTGGACGGATGACGGTGTAGCATCTCCGAATCCATTTTACTGGTCCACCAAAGGCTATGGGTTGATGTGGTTTACCTTTGAGCCCGGAGAATATGATTTTGGCTCCACAAATGCAAATCAGGTAATCCTAACCCATAAATCTCATTATCTGGATGTCTTTTTTATGGTTGATGATGACGCTTCCCACTTGTTACAGGATTATTACCAATTGACAGGAAACCCGGTGTTGTTACCTAAATTTGGCTTTTATGAAGGGCATTTAAATGCTTATAATAGGGATTATTGGAAGCAGGATTCTTCCGGGATTCTTTTTGAGGATGGAAAACGTTATGTAGAAAGTCAGAAAGATAATGGTGGTATTAAAGAATCTCTGAATGGAGAAAATAATAATTATCAGTTCTCTGCCAGAGCAGTGATTGATCGATATGCGCATTACGATATGCCATTAGGCTGGATTCTTCCAAACGATGGATATGGTGCAGGCTATGGACAGACTGGTACACTGGATAGTAACATTGCTAATCTTGCGGCCTTTGGAGAATATGCGCGTAAGCATGGCGTACAATTAGGTCTCTGGACAGAATCTAATTTACATCCGCAACCAGGAGTTGAAGCCTTATTGCAGCGTGATATTGTCAAAGAAATTCGTGATGCCGGAGTGCGTGTTCTCAAAACGGATGTGGCCTGGGTTGGAGCCGGATATTCTTTTGGGTTGAATGGCATCTCTGATGTGGCTGGCCTGACGTCATATTATGGAAATAATGCAAGACCTTTTATCATTAGTGTAGATGGATGGGCTGGAACACAGCGTTATGCAACTGTATGGTCAGGTGACCAAACAGGAGGTCAGTGGGAATATATCCGCTTTCATATTCCTACATTTATTGGAGCTGGACTTTCCGGAGAACCCAATATTACTTCCGATATGGATGGAATTTTCGGCGGCGGGAAACCCATTATCAATGCCAGAGGTTATGAGTGGAAAACTTTTACTCCTATGCAGTTAGATATGGATGGCTGGGGAGCTAACCCTAAATATCCTCATATCTTTGGAGAGCCTATCACTTCTATCAATCGGACCTATCTGAAGTTGAAATCTGAGTTATTACCTTATACCTACAGCATTGCACATGAGGCCGTAACCGGTTTACCAATGATTCGAGCTATGTTTCTGTCGGATCCTAATGCATATACTCTAGGGAAGGCTACCAAATATCAATTCATGTATGGACCTTATTTTTTGGTTGCGCCCATTTATCAGAATACCAACATGGATGAAGATGGAAATGACGTCAGAAACAACATTTATCTGCCGGAAGGGAAATGGGTAGATTACTTTACCGGACAGCAATATACCGGGAATAAAATTATTAACAGCTATGATGCCCCCATTTGGAAACTCCCTGTATTGGTGAAAAGAGGGGCGATTATTCCGATGTATAATCCCAACAACAATGTAACGCAAATTAATAAGAGATTACGTATCTATGAAGTGTATCCTTATGGACATTCTTCTTTCACGGTATATAATGACGATGGTAAAACCTTGGCTTATAAGGGAGGTGAAGACGTAACTACGCTTGTGGAGTCTAGTGTAGAAGGAGATAATGCCATTATTACCATAAATCCTACAGAAGGAAATTTTAATGGTTTTGTTAAAGAACAGAAAACCGTGTTTAGGGTGAATGTTACGAAAGCTCCTAAACAGGTGAAGGTTAATGTAGGTGGAAAGAAGCAAAAATTGGAAGAGGTACATTCATTGAAAGCCTTTAAGGAAGGCAAGAATGTGTATTTCTATAATGAAGCGCCTGATTTAAATAAATTTGCGACTCCCGGAAGTGACTTTGCCAAAGTGAAGGTGATTAAGAATCCTCAGGTTTGGGTGAAAATAGCGGCGACAGACGTAACTGAAAATGGAGTAAAAGTGGATATCAAAGGTTATGTGTTTGATCCACAGAATAGATTAAAAGAGAAAACCGGAGATTTAACTGCGCCGGCGCATGTTGCTTCAATTGATAGCGTGACTACTGCTTACACCATAGGATTAAACTGGGATGCGGTTGAAAATGCTGATTACTATGAAATTAAGTTTGATGGCATGTTGTATAGCACCATTCAGGTGCCGCACTTTCAATTTAGTAATTTACAACCGGAACAAACTTATTCTTTCAAGCTAAGAGCGGTTAATAAATCCGGTGTTTCTGATTGGTCTCAGAAAAAGATGTCCACCAGGAAAAATCCACTTGAATTTGCCATTAAGGGAATTGTGGCTAAGGCGTCTTTCCCGGCTCAGGGCGGAAGAGGTATTCAGAATTTGGTTGATTTTGAGGAATCTAATATCTGGCATACCAAATATGATTCTACTACCGAGCATTTCAATCTGGTTTTTGACCTAAAGTCCATTAATACTTTAGATAAGATTGAATATCTGCCTCGCCATAGCGGTGTAAATGGCATGTTCTTGCAAGGAGAAGTGTATTATAGCATGGACAAAAGCAACTGGACTTCTGCGGGTACTTTCAAATGGAAGAGAAACCATGTTAAGAAGATATTCACATTCGATAAGCATCCTAATGCACGCTACGTGAAAGTGGAAGTGAATAAGAATTATGGCGGATATGGATCAGGAAGAGAACTTTATATCTTTAAAGTGCAGAACACAGAAAGTAGATTACCCGGAGATGTGAATCAGGATCATGAAGTGGATGCCAATGACTTGACTTCTTATGTGAACTATACCGGATTACGGAAAGGAGATGCCGAGTTTGATGG
>DATGTY010000071.1:0-2081 GCA_035301605.1 Chitinophagaceae bacterium
AGAAAAGATTTTGAATATCGGGGATTTTGATGTTGAAGTTGAATATCAGGGTCAAACCATTGAAAAATTCGCCTTGGACTTTGATGGTAAAACCTTTTTATTAACCAACAAACAAACCGACTGTCTAGCAAAGGACAAATGTGGAATACCAAACGAAAAACCAAAAGTCACACTTTCCGAGTTGAAGGACGAGTCTTCTTGCACCCCAGGAAGTGGATGTTGTTAGAACAAAAAATTAAAGGTATGATTCCAAAACTCAAAGAATATATTTTAAATATTTCTACAGAAAGTATTTCTATAGCCAGAAGAGACAATTTGGATCTTCTTGTAAGTTATATTCAGGAAAAGATATATCAACAAGAAAAGATTAACGTTAACTTTATTTGCACCCATAACTCTCGCAGAAGTCATTTTGCACAAGTTTGGGCACAGGCAATGGCGTATTACTTTGGAATAGACAATGTATTTTGCTATTCCGGTGGAACAGAGGTAACAGCACTTTTTCCTTCGGTGGTGGAAACCCTAAAAAAGTCAGGTTTTCAGATACGCGCCATTTCCGAAAAGGAAAATCCTATTTACAGTATAAAATTTTCTGACAATGAGCATCCAATCATCGGATTTTCAAAAAAACTGGAGGATGATTTTAACCCGAAATCTAAGTTCGCAGCCGTGATGACCTGCTCACAAGCTGATGGTGGCTGTCCTTTTATTGCAGGTGCCGAAAAACGCATTCCAATAACTTTTGAAGACCCCAAAACATTTGATCATACCCCGCAAGAAGCAGAGAAGTATGAAGAAAGAAGTTTACAAATTGCAACTGAATTTTTTTACGTTTTCTCACAAATAAAATCATAAGTAATGGCAGCAAAGAAAATAAGTTTTCTCAATAATTATTTGACTTTATGGATATTTATGGCAATGCTCCTTGGAGTCAGTATCGGATATTTTTATCCGTCTTTTCCTATTATTATAGATTCATTTAGCCATGGAGCTACGAATATCCCAATAGCCATAGGATTAATTCTGATGATGTATCCACCTTTGGCAAAAGTGAATTATTCCCTTCTGCCAAAAGTGTTTAGAAATACAAAAATTCTTTCCATATCGCTTTTTCTAAATTGGATAATAGCCCCTGTTTTAATGTTTATTTTGGCGATCCTATTTTTACGTGATTATCCAGAATACATGGTAGGAGTCATTCTAATTGGTTTAGCTCGTTGCATCGCAATGGTATTGGTTTGGAACAATCTCGCCGAGGGAGATAGCGAATATGGAGCAGGTTTGGTTGCTTTAAATAGCATTTTCCAAGTCTTCGCCTATAGTTTCTATGCTTGGATTTTCATAACTGTACTTCCACCCTATTTTGGATTTGAAGGAGCTATTATTGATATTTCAATCGGTACAGTGGCTGAGAGTGTAGCCCTTTATTTAGGACTCCCTTTTTTAATGGGAATTTTAAGTCGAGTAGTTTTGGTTAGGCTAAAAGGAGAAAAATGGTACATAGAAAAATTTATTCCCACTATTTCGCCTTTAACACTAATTGCGTTATTGTTTACCATTATCATTATGTTTTCACTCAAAGGAGAACTAATAGTTGAGATTCCAATGGATGTTTTAATTATAGCGGTTCCTTTAATTTTATATTTTAGTGTGATGTTTATCATCAGTTTTTTCTTTACAAAAGCAATGGGGGCTACCTATAATGAAAATGCAGCAGTATCCTTTACTGCAGCAGGTAATAACTTCGAATTAGCAATTGCTGTTGCTATTGCGGTTTTTGGATTAAATTCTGGACAAGCTTTTGCAGGAGTAGTAGGTCCATTGGTAGAGGTACCCGTCCTTATCTTCTTGGTTAGAGTTTCATTCTGGCTAAAAAGAAAATATTATGATAAGGTCAATCGTTAATGATAAAGGTGGAAGGTTAAAAAAACAGTTTCCAAATTTAAATAAAGTCTTACTATGAGAATTCCTTTAAGCGAATTTGAACAATTAATTGAGGAAAGCATCCTACAAAGAGGATGGGCTTACTACAAAGCAGGGGCAATAATAGATTTTTTAGAAACCTCAAATGGTGAATATGA
>DATGTY010000072.1:0-11435 GCA_035301605.1 Chitinophagaceae bacterium
GTAGTATTGTATGATAGTGTGGAAATAGATCGCTCAGACTCTGCTAGTCAGAAATGGGATATCGCATTCAGAGGAACCAGTATTATTCTTAATGATGGCAAAAATGGTCCCGGAGCCGTAGAAGCACAGATAGTCAATCAACCTTTGAAAGAACTTAATGAAGCACCTGAAAGTGGATATCAAACCGGAGATGTTTTTCAATCATGGTATAGCTATGATCCTCAGAAACATGTAATTACTCCAAAGCCTGGTTATATTTTGGTGATTCATACCAATGATGACAAATATGTGAAGATGCAGATTGTAGGCTACTATAAAGATATGCCGGAGCATCCATCAGTAGAGAGCAATCAACGTTATTATACTTTCCGCTACGTTATTCAACAGGATGGGAGTAGAAGTTTTTCGAAGGAATAAATGACCAAAGCATGTCAAAATAGACACGTTGGTTACTTTTTTTTGAGTAGCTGTCTTGTTTTTTGAGGCAGCTACTTTTGTTTTAAAGAATAAAAAGACCTCTATGAAATAAATTTTATAACTTATTGATTATTATATAATTTATATATATTCGCTGATTAAGAGGTCAGACATTACGAACCGGCCTTAAATTACTTGTCAAAATAATGCCTCTTTGCAGAAAGTACGGTAACAATGACTTTCTTATCGTCAATCTTATAAATCAACCTATCTTTTTAGTTATACATTTTGATTATAGGCAGTTGCTTTTTTGCTCTTTTCAGCAGATTCTTCAGTATCCAATACTTTTTTGACAAATTCCAGACTATATCCTTTGTCCTCTACTTTTTCCAAGGGAACAATAAAAAAAGATTTTCCCTGCCCCCTATTCACAATTACTTTTTCCTGCCCGGCCATATCCGCATATTTTTTGATATGCTTCCGAAACTCACTTACAGTTATTGTTCTCATAATATTAGAATTTGTTGCTTGAAGATACAAAAAGGTATGTACATAAATAAGTACAGCCTTATGGAACAGTGATAACTACAAATAAAAAGAGGAAATAGGAATGTTTGTGAATTAAAAAAGCAGCTATGAAATTATTTTCATAACTGCTTGATTATCAAGTGACCCCGCAGAGGCTCGAACTCTGGACCCGCTGATTAAGAGTCAGCTGCTCTACCAACTGAGCTACGGAGTCCTGAATTTCAGGATTTGAATACTTCGGAAACCTATAAGGTGTAGTGATTCTGAAATTTCAGTTGCAAAAGTATATTAAAGTGTCTTTTTAATCAAAAAAAGGGAAGAATAATTCAAAATTATTCATTGTGCATGACGGTTATAAATAAGGTATTATAGAATCTGGGGGGAACAATAACATCCGGATCGAAAGTTGCCAAAATTGTGCTAATATAGCACTTATGATGAAATATAAACACCTGTTTTTTGATTTAGACAGAACATTGTGGGATTTTGAAAGTAATTCCAGAGAAAGCCTGGAGGAATTATATTTAGATTTTGCATTAAAAGAACGGGGAATACCCGGATTTGATGCTTTTCATACGACTTATTTTAAACATAATAATAAACTTTGGGAGCGGTTTAGAAAAGGTTACATTTCTCGTAAGGATTTGGGATTTAAGCGGATGTGGCATGTGCTGCTGGATTATAAAATAATGGATACGAATATGGCACAAGCCATGAATGAAAAATATGTGGCTACTTTGCCATACAAAGGACGATTAATGCCGGGAGTAAAGACCGTTTTGGGTTATTTGAAAGGAAAAGGATATTCATTGCATATCATCACCAACGGCTATAGAACCGGTCAGGATATTAAATTACAATCTGCCGGTATTGCACATTATTTTGATGTAGTTGTTACTTCAGAATTGGCCGGAAGACCAAAACCGCATCCTGATATTTTTCAGTATGCTATGGATCTGACACAATGTGATAGCAGGCAGGGATTGATGGTTGGGGATGCTTTGGAAATTGATATTGCAGGAGCACAAAATATGGAAATGGATACCGTATATTTTAATCCTGAAAACATTGCCTTCTCTCATATTCAACCTACTTATGTTATCTCGGAATGGGAGCAGCTTAAAAGAATATTATAGAGCCCTTAGTATCTATTCTTCTTAAACAGGAGTTTAAAAGTTGCAGAGTTCCCCTTTTTTATTGTAATTTTGAATGACAAAAGTCAGGGAAATGAAAAATCTGCAAAGAGAATTGCTCATAATGTTGCCAGAAGACTTATATGGCGAGGAGACGATAGCAAATGAAGCTGAATTTTTGGATTGTATGCTCAAGGATATTGATACCATTGAAAATACAGCCAAAGCTGTTGAATATCTTAATCTGAATAGAGGGAAAATAACGCAAAAAAAATTACGTATTGAAACTGCTTTGCGGCGTCCTGTTTTGGATCCCTTTCAATTTATTATACACAAGAACTAATTTCTTATTTTTTAATCGATGGATCAATCACTTGAGTTGGCGGATTTTCTAACCCCTTTGGATATTTCATCTCTGTTTGGAGATATTTCTTTTGATAATTTTCAATTAGGATCTTCCATAGATAAATATGAACATCAGCTTCCTGACCTGACAAAGGCTGAGGTAATTATTGTGGGGGTGGAAGAGTTTAGAGGTGGGGGATATCCGGCAGAAACAGCCTCTGCAGATGCTGTACGGAAGCAATTATATCCTTTATATCAATGGCAGCCGGAGGTTGGTATTGCCGATTTAGGAAATATTCAGAAAGGGAAATCGCTTAAGGATAGCAGGGCTGCGTTGAAAATGGTGCTGGAGGAATTGTTGGATTTAGGAAAAAGGATTCTTATTCTCGGTGGCAGCCATGATTTGACTTTAACGCAATATCAGGCTTATGTTTCTAGAAAACAAGTGATTGAGGCTACGGTGGTGGATGCACTTATTGACTTACACGAAGAAGAATATGCCCATTCCCGACGCTTTTTGATGGAGATGCTCACCGGACAGCCTAATTATGTAAAGCATTACAATCATATTGGTTTTCAAAGCTACTTTGTTCATCCACGCATGTTAGAAACCTTGGATAAGCTGCGTTTTGATTGCTATAGGCTGGGGACTGCAAGAGAAGAATTGCAAAATTTAGAACCTGTTATTCGGTCTTCCGATCTTTTTAGTTTTGATATTACGGCTTTGCGTTCCGGAGATGCGCCCGCCAGCAGACTTTCTCCCAATGGATTTGCGGGGGAAGAGGCTTGTGCTTTGTTTAAGTATGCAGGAATGAGTAATCAGTTGACGAGTATAGGGTTATATGGTTATATTCCTGAAAATGATAGAGATGAACTTACCGCAATTCAGGCAGCTGAAATGGTTTGGTATTTTATAGAGGGGGTAGGTGTAAGTCTGAATGAAGCTAATTTGGATGAATCGAGTGCCTTTACTGAATTTCATATTTCTATTGATGATGCAGATACTGCTTTTCTTAAAAGTAAAAATACCGGGCGGTGGTGGATGAAAATGCCGAATAAAAAGATTTATCCATGCGCTTATGAAGATTATGTTATTGCAGGAAAAGGTGAAATCCCTGAGCGCTGGCTGAGAGTACAGGAAAGATTGTAAACTTCCGGTTATTAAAATTCATCATTAAAAACTCATCCCTTCGTTTTCCTTCCCATATTTCTCAAATGCCTCAAGTGTGAAACTACGGCTTTGGAGAAGGATGGATAAGCAATATAAGGAACGTTGAATTCTTTACATGTTTGTTGTACCAATGGACTTAAAGCACGATAGTGTACATGTGATATGCGGGGATAAAGGTGATGTTCTATTTGAAAATTAAGACCACCTAAGATCCATCCGGCAAAGTGGCTCTTCATGGCAAAGTTAGCTGTTGTTGCTACCTGGTGCAAAGCCCATTCATTTTCAATCTTGTTGGAAGCCGGGTCAGGTACAGGAAAGCGAGTGTCTTCCACACAGTGTGCCATCTGAAAAACGAAGGATAGGGATAAACCCATGGTGGCATGCATGATAATAAACCCAATAATAGCCGGCCATACACCTACAACAAGGATTGGAATAACAAGAAAAATACAAATATTTACTACTTTGCTAGTCCAGAAGATGATTTTATCTCTTCTTTTCATAGGAGGAATCTTGGTAGATTCAATCTTGTGAGAAAAATATTTTTGATAATCATTATATAAAATCCAGGATAAGGTTGATAAAGAATAGAGTAGCGGACCGTAGATATACTGATATTTGTGAAACCAAAGGCGTTCTTGTTCAGGACTGAAACGCAAAATGGGAACTTTGTCGATATCCTCATCTTCCCCTGCGATGTTTGTATAGGTGTGATGCGCAATGTTGTGCTTAACTTTCCACATGTAATCGCTGCCTCCCAGAAGATTAAGGGTGAGCCCCATCCATTCATTTACTCTTTTATTTTTGGAATAACAGCCATGAGCCCCATCGTGCATCATATTGAATCCGATGGCTGCCAAGAAGAGCCCCAATAAGATACATAACAAGATGGCAATCCATGCGACGGGTTGTAGGATAAGTATGGAAAGATAAGTGATTATGGTTAATGGTATTAATACAATTGATTTCGTAAATAATTCCCAATTCCCCTTTTTACTAATTTTTTTAGTTTTAAAATATTCTTGTACCCTTGAATCCAAAGCTTCTTTAAATGGTTTTACCTTATTATTAAACTTTACTCTACTCATATTTTTTGAAAATCTAAATGCAGAAATTTCCTTCAATGGAGGGAATCGGCTGGTCTGCTAGACCCTTTTTTTGAATGATTTTATGCGAAGATACGTTATGAGTGGAAGGTTTTTAGGTTTTCTTAAAAAAATTTTCTATAGTCATATTTAAAGTACTGATACAAAACCAACCTATTCTTGTTACTTTTGCAGGTAATTGAATCGAATGATATGATAGATAAATTAGAAGCGATAAAAGCTCGTTTTGAAGAAGTAGGTATTGCATTAACCAATCCTGAGATTGTTTCAGACCAGAAAAAATTTGCGGATTTGAGTCGCGAATATAGTGAGTTGGAAGAAGTGGTGAAGGCTTACAATGAATATAAAGAGGTGTTGGATAATATTGACTTTAATAAGGAAGTATTGAAAGGAGATGATGAAGAGATGCGGGAATTGGCGAAAGGAGAAACTTCAGCATTGGAGGAGCAGAAAGAGAAAGTGGAATCGGATATTCGGCAAATGCTTATTCCGAAGGACCCTCAAGATGATAAGAATGCTATCATGGAGATTCGCTCTGGAACAGGCGGTGATGAAGCGGCAATCTTTGCAGGAGATTTGCTGCGGATGTATTTGCACTATTTTGAAAGTAGAAAATGGAAAGCACGTGTGCTTTCGGATACAGAAGGAACAGCAGGCGGGTATAAAGAAGTTGCTGTGGAGGTGAATGGAAAGGGAGTTTATGGTGTATTAAAGTTTGAGTCAGGCGTGCATCGTGTACAGCGTGTGCCACAGACCGAATCTTCAGGTCGGGTTCATACTTCGGCTGCATCCGTTGCCGTATTGCCGGAGGCGGAGGAAGTGGATGTGGACATAAAGAAAAGTGATATTACCCTGGAAACCGCGCGTAGTGGTGGAGCTGGAGGTCAAAATGTGAACAAAGTAGAAACAAAAGTCCGATTACGACATGCACCTTCCGGTATCGTAGTGGAATGCCAGACCGAAAGGAGTCAATTGGCAAACCGGGAAATTGCGATGCAGATGTTGAGAACCAAGCTCTATGAAGAGGCTGTGAGAAAGCAGGAAGAAGAAATTTCCGGTAAACGAAAAAGTATGGTTTCCACCGGTGATCGTTCTGCAAAGATAAGAACCTATAATTATCCGCAGGGGAGAATAACTGATCATCGGATTGGTTTTACTTCTTATAACCTGGATGCCTATATGAATGGTGATATTCAGGATGTAATAGATGCTTTGCAATTTGCAGAGAATGCTGAAAAAATGAAAGAGGCCGAAGAACAATAGCCATTAAAATTAATTTATTATCTTTGTGTATAATTAACGCAATGTATAATTTTAATTTTTAGAGCTATGAAGAAGTTGTGTACACTAATTTTTTGTTTTTGTCTCTTTTTTACCTTTTCTCAGGCACAGGTATTAAAGTCCCCAGATGGTCATTTTGCCATGACTTTTAGTTTGCAGGACAGTATTCCTTATTATAATTTAGAGTATAATGGGCAGCTTGTTGTTGAACAATCTAAATTGGGTTTTAAATTGTTTGAGGGGCAAACTATCGTTTTTGGCAGCAGGAAAGATACCATTGCAGACTCAGGAAATGATTTGGTTGATGGATTTGTTGTTTCCAAGGTCTCCTGGAACACAAAGAATAAAAAATGGGAACCGGTCTTAGGCCAAAAGAAATACTACATTAATCATTATAATGAACTGGCAGTTCGGCTTTATCAAAAAAGTCATGATCGCTACATGGTGATAAGATTCCGTTTATTTAATGATGGCTTAGGTTTTAGGTATGAATTTCCACAGCAGGAAAACTTGAATTATTTTATTATCAAAAAGGAAGAAACAGAATTTAATTTTCCTACAGACATGAAAGCTTGGTGGATTGCGGGCGATTATGATACGGAAGAATATCAGTATCAGACAACCAATGTTTCTGATATTCCTGCAAACTGGGAGCAGGCTGTGGATGTCAATGCTTCCCAAACACCTATTAGAAAAGCCGTTCAGACGCCTCTGATGTTAAAAAAGGAAGGTCAACATCCTTTATATATTAATTTAGCTGAAGCTGCTGTGATAGATTATCCCGGTTCTAATCTATTGGTAGATGCGAATCAATTTGACTTTAAAATTCTTCTGACACCGGATGCGCAACATACGCGTGGATATATTCAGACTCCTTTTAACACACCTTGGCGAACGATTATTGTATCGCCGGATGCAAAAGGGATTTTAGCTTCCAAGATGATATTCAACTTGAATGAACCTACAGACTACAAAGATGTTTCTTGGATTCATCCCGTGAAATTTATGGGGGTATGGTGGGAAATGATTATTGGGAAATCTACCTGGGCGTACTCTGATGCCAAGAATATTCATATTGGGGAGACGGATTATTCAGAATTGAAACCTAATGGACGCCACGGCGCCAATAATAAAAAAGTAAAAAAATATATTGATTTTGCTGCAGCCAATGGCTTTGATGCGTTATTAATTGAGGGATGGAATATTGGTTGGGAAGATTGGTTTGGTCATTCCAAAGAGAAAGTCTTTGATTTTGTGACACCCTATCCTGATTTTGATATAGCTATGCTCAATGATTATGCACACAAAAAGGGAATAAAACTCATGATGCATCATGAGACTTCGGGATCTACGATGAATTATGAAAGACATTTGGATACAGCTTTTGATTTGATGGATAAGTATGGCTATGATGCTGTAAAGACAGGATATGTAGGAAATATTATTCCCCGTGGAGAACATCATTACGGGCAGTGGATGGTGCAGCATTATTTGCGTGTAGTAAAAAAAGCAGCTCGGCACCACCTCATGGTAGATTCACATGAGTCTATTCGCCCTACCGGCCTGAGCAGAACGTATCCAAATTGGATTGCCGCCGAGGCTGCCCGAGGAATGGAGTACGCCGCTTTTGGAGGAAACAAGCCGGATCATACCACTATTTTGCCGTTTACCCGATTGATGGGCGGACCAATGGATTTTACTCCCGGAATATTCCAGACTAAACTAAGCTATTATTTCCCGGGGGATTCCCGACAGGTAAATACCACGATAGCCAAGCAGTTGGCATTATATGTAGTCATGTATTCTCCTTTACAGATGGCGGCTGATTTACCGGAGAATTATAAAAAACACATGGATGCGTTTCAGTTCATAAAAGAAGTTGCTTTAAACTGGGATGATACCAGAATTTTAGCCGCAGAACCCGGTGATTATATTGATATTGCCCGAAAAGCAGCTGATACCGAAACCTGGTTTGTTGGTGGAATTACAGATGAAAATGCAAGAAACTTTACCGTGAATTTATCCTTTTTGAACAGAGGAACTGTATATAAAGCAACTGTTTATGAAGATGGGAAAGAAGCGGATTTTGATACCCTTCCCCAGCGTTACCATATCTATTCCAGAGAGGTGACAAGTAAAGATAGTATTAAGATAAAAATGGCAAGAAGTGGAGGTTATGCTATTGAAATAAAACCGCTGAAGTGAAAATTATACTTCTTCTTATACCTTTTCCATTCATTTATGAGATGAGTTTGGAGAATAGATAGAAAATTTGAAGAAAAGAATTTATGACTTAGAATTTAAAAGCACTTTTGATTGGTCGTCCAATCCATACTTGCGGTGGATTTAGTCCGAAAATCCAGGCAATAGTTGCTGCTGTGTCAAAAGTCATGATGCTTTGCGTTAATTGCTTCCCTTTTTTGATACCATGTCCTAGTGCTATCCAGGGGATTTCCAATTCTTTCAATGTGATGCCACCATGTCCTTTTTTTGTGCCTCCATGGTCTGCGGTAATAATGATAATGGATTCATTCATGATGTCGGCATCAATCACCGCTTGTATGATTTGGCCAACTTCTGAATCCATCTTGTGAATGGCTTTGTAATAAGCATTTGTTCCCCAGCCAATAGTATGTCCGGCACCATCCACTTCTCCTAAATGAACAAAGAGAAGGTTAGGCTTTTTGTTTTTAATGTATTGAATAGCATGTTGGGTGGTAGCTGTATCCGGCGTGATATGTTCATCAAGGTTGACGGCTCCCTTAGGAAATAAATAACCTACTCCGCCCCAGTTATAAATAATACCTATTTCGGCTTGAGGTCTCTGTTGGCGCATCACGGAAAAAATGGTTGGGAACATGCCATATTGGTCAGTGATGCGGGGAGGAATTTCCGGTATCTTACTATCCCATTTGGTATAACCCGTTAGGCTGGGACTGGATCCCATAAACATGGCTGCCCAATTGTCGGCGCTGGAAGAAGGGCGCACACAACGAGCATGCATGGTATAGGCACCCTCTTTCATGGCAGCTTTTAACTCTGGAATGTTTGCTTGTTTCAAATAATTGGCTCCCAGACCGTCGATACCAATGAGTATGACGTGCTTTACACCCTTTACTTGGGCGTCAACTAAAATTGGGAATAATATGAGGAGAAGTAATAATGCTTTTTTCATACAGATTAATTGAATATCAGTAATAAAAAGCTAATTTACCACTCAGACACAATTTTCATTAATAAAAATGATTCTTTTTGATTGTAATATTAGCTCAAAGTTATAGGTTGGGAGCTATGTATTCAATTTTTGGACGGTTGATTAGCTCCCCCAATTATCTCTATCCAGGCTTCTGTATTGTATGGCTTCGGCTAAATGTTCCGGTTTGATATCTTCGGAATTCTCTAAATCCGCTATTGTTCGGGATACTTTAAGAATTCGGTCATAGGCGCGGGCTGAAAGCTGCAGGCGTTCCATGGCAGTTTTTAGCAAATTTTGACCTGCCTGGTTAATAATGCAAATCTTCTTGAGTAGTTGACTTCCCATGTGCGCATTGGCATAGACGCTCTCCTGTTGTTCAAATCTTTGGGTCTGTATTTCTCGTGCCTTAATAACGCGTTTTCTGATTGTTTTACTGTCTTCTGTTTTTCGTGTGGCTGATAATTCTGAAAAAGGAACAGGAGTAACTTCTACATGAAGGTCTATGCGATCCAGCAGAGGACCTGATATTTTGTTGAGGTATTTTTGTACTGCACCCGGAGGGCAAGTACATTCTCTATCCGGATGATTAAAATATCCACAGGGACAGGGATTCATGGAAGCTACTAACATAAAACTGGTGGGGAAATCAAGGGTGACTTTAGCCCTGGAAATAGTCACTCGGCGTTCTTCCATAGGTTGTCGCATCACTTCCAAAACCGTTCTTTTGAACTCTGGTAATTCATCCAGAAACAGTACGCCATTATGAGCTAAAGAAATCTCTCCCGGTTGTGGAACACTGCCGCCGCCAACCAGGGCTACATCACTTATGGTGTGATGAGGAGAGCGAAAAGGTCTTTGTGCCACCAGTGTGGATTTTTCAGGTAAAACCCCAGCCACTGAGTGGATTTTTGTGGTTTCTAAAGCTTCGTGAAGACTGAGTGGAGGGAGAATCGTAGGCAGACGTTTGGCAAGCATGGTCTTTCCCGCTCCGGGAGGGCCAATGAGTATAAGGTTATGTCCTCCTGCAGCCGCTATCTCCATGGCTCTTTTTATATTTTCCTGCCCTTTTACATCACTAAAATCTATATTAAAATCATATTGAGATTCAAAGAATTCATGCCGGGTATCTACAAATACAGGCTCCTGACTCGATGGATCTTCAAAGAATTCAATCACTTCTTTGAGGTGATTGACGCCATATACATTCAAATCATTTACCATGGCAGCTTCTCTTGCATTGGCTTCCGGTACAATTAATCCTTTAAAATTATCTTTTCTTGCTTTGATGGCTATAGGTAAAGCGCCTTTGATGGGCATGATGGAGCCATCCAGTGAAAGCTCTCCCATAATAATGTATTGTTCTACTTCCGGTAGATTAATTTGCTCATTGGCTGCTAATATTCCAAGCGCAATAGGCAGGTCATAGGCAGATCCTGCTTTTCGAATATTTGCCGGTGCCATATTAACAATCACCTTGTTATGGGGCATTTTAAACCCATTGTTCTTGATAGCTGCTTCTATACGTTGACGACTTTCTTTTACCGCATTGTCCGGCAGTCCGACGATGTAATAACTCACGCCTTGTCCTACGTTTACCTCCAGGGTAATCGTAATTGCATTAACGCCGTGAACGGCACTTCCGTAGGTCTTTATAAGCATGAGAATGGATATTTTGATAGATTATAAAAGTAAGTATTTTGTGTTAAAAGGGAAAATATGTTCATGATTTAGTCTTCTGAATTGTATTTTTTATAAAATAGAACAACTGTAGAGTGATATAGTATCTAAAAATATAACTAATTTATTAGAAATATTGATAAAAAAAGGCGTGATTTTTGAATTTTATTAATCTTTTTTAGAGAATTGGTTGCGTTTTTTTTATTTCTAGCTATTTCCTTAGTATTTTTGCCAAATTCAAAATGAAAATCTCATGTCACAGAAGTTACAACTAAAAGATCCTAAGATAAATGTTCTTCCGGATGAATATTTGGTACAACTTGCAGAAGAGTTTGATTCTCCCTTGTATATATATCATGCTGAGCGTATAGAACAGCAGTATAAAAGGCTTTGCAGTGCTTTTGATGCAATCCATACGCGCTTCTTTTATGCCTGTAAGGCATTGACGAATATTAATGTGTTGAAGTTGTTGCATGGTCTTGGATCCGGTTTGGATACGGTTTCTTTACAGGAGGTAAAGCTCGGATTAAAAGCCGGTTTTAAACCTGAAGATATTATGTTTACTCCTAATTGTGTGGCAT
>DATGTY010000073.1:0-3659 GCA_035301605.1 Chitinophagaceae bacterium
CCTGGGATTCTATGTCTGACTGGATACGAAGCCTAACCTTCACTCTATCTCCTCATACTTCAAAAGATCATTCCGTTGATGAGCCCGATGAGAAGGAATTGACTTTTCGTGAAGATTTAAGTAATTCTATTGATATTTTAAGTCGGAAGCAGGCCATTGCACATTCCAGATTAAACCGGCTGTCTCTTCAACTCGTAGATATCCGTAGAATAATTTCTAATGCAAATCCTACCGTAGCTTCTCTCAGAGATGCCATAGATACGCTAAAAGAACATCCCAAATTTCCGGGTAAACTCATAAAATATATTTTAGAAAATCTTACCCAATCTACGCATCGTATAGCCCTCTGCATCACTACAAACCGACGCGGAGATATTTATGCAGCAAAATTAAGTGTAGAAAGACTTAAAAACAATACAGAAGTTTTAAAAAAAGCGCTTCCGAAAATCATTTCTGATATCTCAGAATACCAACTTATAAAAGATTTAGAAGAACTCATTGACTATCTTGAAGAGGCATTACAAATCCTCGACGACATGAGTAGCAAGTCGGTCAACATGAGTTTCTTCATGCGTAATTTCCTCACCGGTACCGCTATTCCGCAAAGACTACCCATCATCCGGTTCCAATTTCACCCCCGTTCTTTTACTCTCCGGTTTTCATTACGACTGGCTCTGGCCATGACCATCGGAGTAGGTATTTACACCTATTTTCAGATACCCAAAGGTTACTGGATGGCTATGACAACTATGATTATTCTACAACCGGAATTCGGAGCAACAATAACCAAAGCCATTAGAAGATTGAAAGGAACCATATCAGGGGCTATTATAGGTGCTCTGATATTTTTACTCCCTTTACCATTACCTGTAAGCTTGGCTATTGTTATTCTAGCCGCCTTCTTTATGGCTTATTACATGCAACAAAATTATGCATTGGCGGCCTTTTTCATCACCATCATGGTAATTGCGCTATACCAACTCATCGTGCCGGTTACCTGGGAACTAGGTCTAATTAGGGTATTTAACACATTAGGAGGTGCCGGTTTGGCCTTACTAGGAGGATTTGCTTTTTTCCCATTATGGGAAAAATATTTATTTCCCACTTTACTCGTTAAGGCCATTCATGCCAATAGAACTTATTTTGAAGCTTTATTAGAAATACATCCTCTATCCGAAAATGAAACTGAAAGGGATTTTACAACAGTAAGAAGAGAGGCTGAAGTAAAAAATTCCAACGCTTTTCAATCATTAAAAAGAATGAAAGAAGAACCGGGAGGAAAACGCCGAGTGAATAAGCAGGATTATTTTGTGATAACCGGCTACAACATTCGTATTACCCGATTATTAAAGACCATAAATAAGCAACTGGAGCAACAAAAAGTATCTATATATTTCAATACAGTAAGTGATTATCAGGAACTTATCATAGATATTCTGGAAACTACCGCTGGCATGGTAGAAAAAGGCACGCTATATCCTACAAAAGACCTACCTTCTTCGGATGAATTAATCAGGAGAATAAAAGTTCTGCTAAGTGAATATCCTGCCCAGGAAGAACATACAGAACAAATAGCCCGAAAGGTGCTGTTAGAAAGATTATCCAGAGAGATTGTCGGATTATATTATGCGGTCAAGCGTATCATTCCTCCTCCGAGGGCTTAAATTCTAATTTTCGAGACAGTATCCACGGTTGTTTTACCCAGCTGTAGTTTTTCCTGCTTAACCAAAGTCATAAATGCAGATTTATCTCTTTCAGCAACTGGCTCTGCAGGGGGAAAATCCTGATCATAAGGATCCACTTGTTTTCCATTTTTCCAAAATCTATAACACACATGTGGTCCTGTTGCCAAACCGGTACTTCCTACATACCCAATTACCTCTCCCTGACCTACATGCTCACCTACATGAACAGCCCGCCTACTCATGTGTAAATACTGTGTGGTATAAACACTATTATGTCTAATCTTCACATAATTTCCATTAAATTTTGTATATCTTGAAGCAATCACAACACCTGCCGCCGTGGACATAATCGGAGTACCTGTGGGCGCTGCATAATCTGTTCCTAAATGAGACTTCCATCTATGCTGAATAGGATGAAACCGGCGCATGGTATAATGTGATGTTACAGTATAGGTCTTCAATGGCGCCTTCAGAAATTCTTTACGCAAGCTTTGCGCATGTTCATCAAAATAACCTTCAGAGCTATCTCCTTTAAAATAAAATGCATAATAATGATGCCCCGCATGATTAAATATAGCCGCTTTCACCCTGCCTACTCCTATCGCTTTATCCTTTACATAATTCTCTTCATAAAGAATCTTAAACCAATCGCCTTTCTTTATTCTATAAAAATCAATATCCCACGCATACACTTCTCCTAATTTCATGGCTAATTGTACACCATTAGGTGCATCATCCAGAGCCGCATAAAGAGATCCATCAATCACTCCCGAGACCGTTTTCTCCTTCTTGGTTACCGGCAACTGATTCATATAAACATGTATAGAATCTGTCAAGTCATAAACGACATAATTAATCTCATCAGGTTGATAAACAAAATACTTTACCTCTTCAACCGAATCTTTGGAACAAAAAAGCGTATAGGGTCGCCCGGCTCTAATATCCTGTACATCAAATATACTGTCAGACTTTTTTACAATGCTGGCTATTTTCTGATAACTTATACCATGAGGCAATAAAATGTTAGCTAAATATTGATGCCGTTCTATCTCTCCTTTGACTTCTTTAAAAGAATCAACAGCGATGCCGAATTTCTTATGAATAACAGGTACTTTTTTTGTTACCACACTGTCACTACTTTTTGAAACGCCCCCACTCCTTACATTTTCACAAGCATTCAAACCCAGGAAAACAAACAAGATAAATAATATATTGAGTATATAGTTGGTTTTCATGCTTCTTGTCTATGTTTTTTTGCTTGTAATTTTTTGCAATTTACATTTTAAAAGATTAATAGAACATAAAAAAGCCTATTCTCATCTCAGGAATAGGCTTTTTAACAAAATTTAAGAACTTTTTAATTACCAAATTTCGACTCTGGTACTATCAGGTCGATACATTCCGTCTCCTGGTTTCACTCCAAATGCTTCATAAAAAGCTTTCATATTAGACATCGGTCCATTTACCCTAAATTCTTCCGGAGAATGATGGTCATTATTAATTCTCCAACGCAAACGCTGTGGGCGATCTTTTATTCTCCACACCTGTGCAGCTGAAAGGAAAAACCGCTGATCAGGGGTAAATCCATCGATCAAAGTATCCTTCTGGCCTTCCGGTGTCATTTTGAAAGCAGCATAAGCAATAGACAATCCTCCTATATCGGCTAAATTTTCTCCTAAAGTCAATTCTCCATTTACATGAACAGAATCAAGTACTTCAAAATTATTATATTGATCTATGACCTCCTGTGCCATTTTATCATAATTCGCTCTATCCTCTTTGGTCCACCAGTTATTAAGGTTTCCTTCTTTGTCATATTTACTACCCTGATCATCAAAACCATGTGTAATTTCATGACCAATAACGTAGCCAATTCCACCATAATTTACTGCATCATCAGCATCCTGAAAATAAAATGGAGGCTGAAGAATGCCGGCAGGAAATACAATTTCATTAAAAGACGGATTATAATAG
>DATGTY010000074.1:0-2847 GCA_035301605.1 Chitinophagaceae bacterium
ACTGAAAACAAAAGGTGATACCAAATCGGGGTGTAGCGTAGCCCGGTATCGCGCTTGGTTTGGGACCAAGAGGTCGTAGGTTCGAATCCTGCCACCCCGACCAGAACCGAATACAAACGGTCAAAAACGGCTTCTAAGTACTTAGAAGCCGTTTTTTATTATCCACTTATAACCGTTTCCTTATGTATTTTCACTTAAAACTTATACCTTTATTATACCCTTTTCAGAATGGGTATAAGTTTATAATAGATACGTTTTACTATGGCGACGATTGCAATTGTACTAAGAAGTGATAAAGAAAACAAAAAAGGCTTAAGTCCTATCCATTTCAGATTCTATAATGGAAGGAACTACTTCTACTCTTCTTCCTATCAGATACAAAAAGAATACTGGAATGAGAAAACCGAAATGGTTTCTTCAAAACATCCGCTTAGCAATGAAATGAATCGGTTTTTTGAAACCAAATTGAGGCAGATAAATAGATACATTATTAATTGCGACACATTAGGAGAAATTCCATCCGCAAAGCAAGTCAAGTTAATAATTTCAGGTATAAACCCCGCGAGTTGGTTTACGTTTGCGGATAAGCACATTGAGCAATCGAAAAAAACGAATTATTCTACCGGAATAAAGGAGAAGTCAATTCGGAACAAGATATATAGGCTTATGGGGGATTTTAACCTTCATGAAATTGATTATGAATTCTTGACTACTTTAGCGAACCGGCTGGCTGACATCCCTAACAACCCCACTACCGTTCAAAAAGCCATTCGTTATGTTCGTGATATTTTCAATTATGCAGCAAAAAATGGAGCTATTGCACCAAATCCAGATTTATTCAAGCAAATAAAGATAAAAGCTACCCCGAAAGAAAAAGAGAAACTCTCTTTAGAAGAGATCAATAAAATGTATGAGAACAGAAATAAATTCACAGACAATGAAAAGCTGGCCTGTGATATGTTCTTATTCTCATTCTTCACGTTTGGCATGCGATTCAAAAATATATACCTTTTTAAAAAGCATTTGATACAAGGAGATCGCATTGCATATGCCATGACCAAAAACAATAAAAACATTTATATCCGGATACACCCGAGGCTTCAAAGGATCATCGATGATTATATTGATAGTGATTCTGAATATCTCTTCCCTTTAAAACAACGGGACTTTAAAGATCAAAAAGAAGAATACTTGGCCATTTCTTCCAGAAATACAATATTGAACAAATACTTGAAGTTTGTAGCTCTTAAATTAGAAATCCCGAAGCATATCCATATCCATCTGGCCAGACATAGTTTTGCCGATGCTCTCAGAAAAGCAGGAGCGGATCCTATCACAGCTATGAATGCGATGGCACACTCCAGCATCTCAACAACCCAACAATACTTTGATTCTATGGATCAGGAGGGGTTGGATAAGGTGGTGGACTTGTTGTATTAGGCTATTAGGATTCAATCAACATACCTACCCCAGCCTACTAAAAAATAGCTGGGGATATGAAAGGTTGAAAACACTCCTATGAACATAGTACGCATCCTTCCTAAAACTATTATTCTCCCCTCTTCGTTTAACACTGGCCTTACTCCATCTAAAACCTCCCGTATATAAGTGAATAATTATCTTCGGCATTTTCTAGAAGAAACTCTTCCAAATCTCCCGTTGAAAGCAACTGTCTTAGTTCTAATAGTCCGAGCAGATCGTGCACTCCATCCGAACAAATTATTATCTCATTCTTTTCTTTTACAAGTCGCTGATATCCAATTTCAGCCTCCTTAGTTTTTCCAGAAACCGAACGAGTTAAAACATGTTTGTATTTGTTCAAATTCTCATTATTAAAATCATGATTGCTCTCTTGTAAACTATCGAATAGCGTGTGGCTTTTTGACTCAAAAGCAAGATCCCCTTTTTCTAAACAATAAACCTTAACATCGCCTAACCAGAAAATATGATTAAAATCTTGGCATACAACCACCCCAGCTACAGCAGCTCCCGATTGAATCTTATTTTCAAGATTAAAATGTTTTATTGCGAGGTTAGCTTTTTGAACAGCTTTTTGTAAAACCGTTTCATTTATAGGTCCTTTAGAATGTTTTAAAAAAGTAAGAATTCTGTCTGCCACTATTTTTGCAGCTTCATCTCCTTTCTCATGACCTCCCATTCCATCTATCACCATATATAGGTCGCAACCTGAAGATATCCTTTCTATGCAAAGTACATCCTCGTTAACTGCTCGCCTGCCAATACCTGTAAAATAGTTCAACTCCATTAATTCCCTGTTGCTTGTATTGTTGTACCACCATGTTTTGTCACTCTTGGTCGAGTTGTCATTTTTAAAGCTTGAGTAGTAACACTGGAATCTGTACCTTTTGTTGCCCACAAAAACGCCTCTACTGGCTTTAAAAGCCTCAGATCTGATGGAGTTTGGTTGACTGACATCGTAAATCCCTCTTAGTTATTAAGTTTCATCACCATTCCACAAACCCTAATGGTAGTTCATTTAACTCTTTTCGTGCTTCGCGCCAACTTGGGTAATGTGTATCCAGTAAATTGATAAATTTCTTATTATGCCTAGGCTCTATAAGGTGTATAAGCTCATGAACAACAACGTATTCCACCAAATGTTTTGGCTTCTTGACGAGTTCTGTATTTAAACGGATGTTTTTTGACCTCGGATTACAACTTCCCCATTTCGTCTTCATTTTTTGAATAAAATAGGCATTTGTTTTTACACCGATTTTTTCCTCCCATTCGGGAATAATTTTATCTAAATAGGACTTAAATATGTCTTTTGCCCACTCATAATAAACGGCTGCACGTTGATCTCTATTGGCTCCTTTCCTAACGTAT
>DATGTY010000075.1:0-8923 GCA_035301605.1 Chitinophagaceae bacterium
AAAGACCTACAACAACATTGTCATCCAGTTGGGTAATATCAGAAGCAATGTAAAAGACATACTTACCATACCCAAAAGATTTTTTTGCAGTAATTCCAGCACAATACCAATAGCCTGCCTTTTGAGTAATCTTTAAATGAAGTTTCCCGTCTTTATCTACCCAGACATTTTGATCAGAATTAGAAAACAAATTTGGCCCTGGTCCTTCCTTATTTCCATCGCTTGTACGAACAACCCATTCTATTTGCGAAAAGACAAAAGTTCTTTCGGAAGGCTTTTTAGCTTCTTCTCCCAATTGGAGAGAAGATGTACAGCTATTCATAATTATTATCAAAGCACAAATGGAGAACCACAGTGTTGTCTTTCCCTGTTTCCCCATATCAGTTCACTTTAATAGATAGCTCTATATCTTCTAATACGGCGCCTGCTCTGTCTCTGGCAGTTAACAGCAGTACATCCATTCCAGAAGTATTGTCATCATGGATAAATATAATGTTTTTTAAATCAAGATCCAATTGTGAAAATTTATGGCCTTTTTTCAGCACTTCGGCTCCTTTTACGAGCCATCCAAATTTAGGCACTTCCTCTATAGTATAGATGATATCATTCGCTGCAGCACCACTTACTTTGATATTTTCATGAGATAACACAAAAATCCCTCCCTGATCTACAGTTATATCTTCTAATGTTTCCAAAGATAACTCCGAATCTCCAGATGCTAAGGTGGCAATCAACATGGGCGGTGGAAGCGAAGGATGTTCTTTTGAAGCGATTTCATCCGTCTCATCTGTTCCTGCCTCTCCATCCAACATAAAAGAGCGTAAACCCGAAGGGGCTTTTTTCTTATAATAATCGGTCAAATCAAACTTAAAAGTGCTTACTTCTGTTGTTTTAATACTAGAAATCCTCGAATTAACTGGAAAAACAGCATTATCAAAATTCAAAGAAGATTCGGTCCAAGAAGTACTTGGAGTTTCATAAATATCCAAATCTACCCCTTTTGCATGGGTAAATGATACAGCCAATTGCAGTTCAAGATCGGTAACTACTCCTTCTTTCTCAAGTTCATCAAAATCAAACATTAAAAAAGCCTTTCTATCATAGTCTCCATTGTCTGTAACATTTTTAATTTTTAATAATGGATCACTACCATAATTATTTGATGATTCAACACCTCCATTAATGTAGGCATCATGCTTTGTAAAAATGGTATCTTGTATCAAATCTGGATTTACTCCATCTACGTCTCCTGTAGACGCAGAATAAAACACGATAGAACTGACCACATGTATAACCCCATTCGTAGGAACAAGGTTCGACGTCTTGATTTGCCACTGCTTATCTGTTCCTTCATTAACCAGTCCCACATACGTGCTCGTATGAGATAAAAACAAAGTTTGCCCGTTTTCTGTCATGTAAGCGATTGGCTTATTACTGGGAGATAAATCAAGGTCATTGAAATTTACCGTTTCCTGTACAATATGATATCTTAGAATATTCCTTAAAATAGGCAGAGGAATATCCGAAATAGAAGAATAACTATTTTCTTTGAGATAAGCCCGGAATGCCTGATTGTTAGGAACAATAAATGTAAACTCTGAATCTTTTCGATAAAGGTCTTCAAATTCTGCTATTTCAATAGCCTGTGACAGTAAGGAAAGCGAATCATTCTGCCGAATAAACTCTAAGGCACTCATATTCAAAACACTGTTATCATCCGCATATTTATATTTAAAATCCTCTTGAATTTCACAGCCAAAAAGCAGAAACAATATATTAAGTCCGACTAAAAAGTGAATAGCAATTTGTTTAATCTTTTTCATGGTATATGAATAAAATATGAATGACAAAGATGTCTTATTTATAAAACTCATTTTGCTCAAGATTTGGGTTTCGAAGTATGGCATCTTCATGAATTGGCCAGAGCAAGTTCTTTTCATCACTAAGCCCGTTTATAGGTTCCATAATAGCAATGGCTTTCCCTTTACGCACAAGATCAAACCAACGGTGGCCTTCAAAACATAGTTCTATAGATCGTTCATGCAAAACAGCTGACTCCAAATCGCCATAAAGATTATTAGCAGTAGCCTCATCCAAAGTAGATAAACCCGCCCGACGGCGTATAGGATTGAGCAACTCCAATGCTTCGTCCGGTTGATTTAGTATTGCATGAGCTTCTGCTTTCAGCAACATAATGTCCGCCAATCTTGTTAACACGATATTATTGGAAGAAGGATCTGCGCTTTCGTCATTAAACCCCACGCCAAAAAACTTCCAAATCTTACGGGGAGTTGTTTCAGTTACATCATAGATTCGAGATTGACGAAGATCGCCTTCTTCTATAGAAGCTATAAAACGATCACTTGGAACGTAATCGCTATCCGATCCTAAAGCATACAGTATTCGTAAAGAATTGGTCTGCACCTCATTATAACCTATCTCAAAGATGCTTTCAGAACTAGTTCCTTTAATAAAGATATCATTCCAGTCATTCAAGGATACTAATGTATATTGAGGATCATCAATGACTTTACTGGCAGTTTCTATAGCTTCTACATATTTTTTTTGCCACATATAAACTTGGGTAAGAAAAGCGTATGCTGCTCCTTTAGTAATAATTACCTTATCGCGATCTCCCGAATAACTATCTGCACAATTATCGGCAGCGAACAATAAGTCTTCTTCAATCTGCTTCAGCACTTCTTCTTTTACTGTTCTGTTTACGAATAACTCTTGTTCTATGCTTTCATAGGGATCCGTGATCAAAGGCACGTCCCCCCATATCCTTATCATGTAAAAATAAGCTATCGCGCGCAATGCTTTAGATTGGCCCAACAACTGATTTTTCAAATCGCTTTCTTCATCGGAAAACACCTGAGGTATATACTTTATTGCATAATTCGCACGAGAAAGAAGGATATAAAAATCATTCCAACGAGCAGAATTTATTATAGGTGTCAGTGCATTCTGCTGTAACGCAAATGGATCTCCCGAATGTTTTGTGCTTACGTTATCCGCTCTGCCTTCACCCCAATAAGAAAAGTTCAATCTAAAAAGTGACTGCATACTATTATAAATCCCGTTGACACCCGCTTGCGCATCACTCGGCTTTTTATAAAAGCCTTGTCCTGGAAAACTGCTAATAGGCTCTCTGTCCAAAAGTGAATCAGAACAAGACATTGTTCCGAAAACAATCAACAAACTTCCTATAATATATTTAAAAGATATTTTCATGGCTGTATTATTAAAATCCGAAAATTAAACCAAACATAAAAGTGCGGCTCTGAGGATAAGATCCTTCATCTAAACCCATCCGAAGCCCGGAATAAGAGTTTACATCAGGGTCGAAGCCTGTATACTTGGTCCATGTAACCAAATTGGTAGCTGTTACAAACGTGTCTAGTTTTCTGAGCCCAATACGTTTAATCCATTCTGGCTTTAAAGTATATCTGAAGTTTACATTTTTTAACTTGATATAAGAACCATCTTCTACCCATCTACTTTGCACTCTACTATCCGACTGTTTTGGGTCGTCCCGAATAAGCCTCGGAAAATCTGTTTCATCCCCCTGCCCGCGCCATCTTCCTAAAGCATCTGTTGACAAGTTGTTATAACGAACAATAGCGTTACGTTGATGATTCAACTCACTGTATATATCGTTACCGACTGAATATTGAAAAAAAACATTCAAAGAAAAATTTTTATAATTAAAATCATTTGAAATACCTCCAAAAAACTTGGGTTCAGCATATCCGATGATTTCCCTGTCATCTTGGTTAATGATATTATCACCATTAACATCTTTCCAAATAGGATCTCCGCCAACAAATACAGATCCATTAGCTCCATTTGTCACTCCATTTATATTGTCTTCATCTCGCGAATACACCCCCAAGAATCGCCATCCATAAAATACACCAATGGGCAATCCTTCCTGGAGAATATGGAACGTACCATTTTGAATATAACCGTCAGTTAATAAGTTCTCCGGAAGAGATGTCACTTTATTTCTATTCAAATTGATATTAAGATTTGTACTCCAATTAAACTCTCCAATCAGGTTCCTCGTCTGCAGCCCTAATTCTAATCCCCTATTTTCTATTTCTCCAATATTTTGAGTGATGTATTCGAAGCCTGTGGTATTAGGAATAGGAACATTATATAGAAGATCACGAGTCTTTTTAAGGTAAGCATCCGCACTAAAAAAAACTCTGTCTCTCAAGAAACCTAATTCCAACCCAAGGTTGTATTGCGTTGTAGTTTCCCACGTCAAGCTTGCATTCGGCATAACGGTAGGTGCCGCTCCTGAAAAGTCTAAATAGTTTGAACCAAGAGCAAACTCTCCTTTTGCAGTATAGTCTCCTATAGCTTCATTTCCAGTACTACCCACACTAAAACGCAATTTCCCATCGCTCATCCAACTCATATTTTTGATAGCTTCTTCCTCAACAAAACGCCATCCTAAAGAAGCGGAAGGAAAAAAACCAAATCTTTTCTCTCGACCAAACCTAGAAGAACCATCTCCTCTTAGGTTAAATTCAAGCAGATATTTCCCTAAATAATCATAAGTAGCTCTACCAAAATAAGACAGCATGGCATGTTCTGAAGCTACATTTACATCTTGATTTGAAATTACTGAAGCTGCGTTTAAAGTTCGGATATCATCACTCGGAAAATACATTCCATCTAAGCCTGTACGATCATATCTCCATTTCTGGAAACTCATTCCCAATACAGCACCAAAATTATGAGCATCAAAGATACTGTTACTATAGGTAAAATAACTTTCATTTCCCCAAGTCAGATTCCCGGACGAACGAACAGCTCCTGTGTTATACCCTTCCCGGTAATCCAGTATGGAGGGCATGAATTCGTCTTCCTTCATATTTATATAATCCAGATTGACATTACTACGAAATTTCAAATCTTTATAGACATCAATTTCTATATATTGGCTGCCGATAATACGATTACTTTTATTTAGATTAGTGGCGTACAATGCCATTCCCACAGGATTACGCTGGCCAATCATATAGCCGTTTAAAGAACCATCCGGCAAAAACATAGACATATTCGGTGGTCTGATCAACAGGCTGCGTACAATACTCAAGTTTCCTGAACCCGCTGCATTAATTCTATTATTTACAGCATTTGTATAAGAAATGCTTTGCCCTATACGAATAGCATCAGAAACATTAAAATCAACATTAATCCTTGAAGTAAACCTTTTATAATTTGAGTTCAGGATGATTCCATCCTGATCTAAATAAGAAGAACTCCATGCATATTTAGTTCCCTCATTTCCTCCTCTCACGGATAAATCTACCTTGTGCTGCTGGGCTGTACGCATTAACTCATTTTGCCAATCTACATCTCCATTGTTCATCGGACTTAAGGAGTCAATGATAGTGTAATAAGGTTCTTCAGGCATCGCCATAGCATGATAAGAATCCAATACTGCTTCTCTATATTGTTTCGCATTTAATACGCTTAGCTTTCGAGTAAGCGAACTTACTCCGGTAGTAGCATTTACGAGTATTTCAGGTTTTCCTTCTGCTCCTCTTTTAGTCGTAATCATCACAACACCGTTTGCCGCTCGGGAACCATATATAGCAGTAGAGGCCGCGTCTTTTAAAATTTCGATTGAGGCAATATCATTCGGATTAATGTCCGCTAAGGGATTCAATCCAAAATTCTCGGTTCCATTTAAAGAAGATATAGAATTAGATTCAACTTGAATACCGTCCACAACGAACAGCGGCGTATTCCCCGAATTTAAGGAAGAGTTTCCGCGCACACGAATCGTCATTTCCCCTCCAGGTGCTCCTGAATTTGAAGATACTTGTACGCCAGCAGCACGTCCCTGAAGAATAGAAATAGGATCCTGAAGCGTAGTTTTTTCAATCTCAGAAGAATTTACTGAAACAATTGAGCCAGTCACTTTCTTTCTCTTTTGTGTCCCATACCCCACCACCACTACTTCACCCACCTCTCCAACAGTTTCTTTTAATTGCACATTTATCAAACTTCTACTGGATATTTCTCTCTCTACAGTTTGGTACCCCACTATAGAAAATATCAAAATATTGACAGCTTCCGGTACTTCTATAGAATAACTCCCACTTTCATCTGTCGTCGTAGCTGTCGAGGTTCCTTTTGCGCGGATTGTCACTCCGGCTAAAGGGCTACCCCCCTCACCCATAATCCTACCTCTTATTTGCCTTTGTAACTGGTCAGTTTTGATTGTTCTAACGGTCCGGATATTTTTGAGAGACTCTTTAGGGCTGATCACAATTGTATTCTTTTTCAGTTCATATTCAAAAGGTTGATCCGCTAAAAGCTGATCCAATGCTTGAACAACTGTAACCTGTTCGAGCTCTAAATTCACTGCTTTTCCTTCATTCAGTAATTTAGTATCATACACTAAGTCCAGCTCTGCCTGTTTGCTTATCTCTGATAAAGCCTCCTCTATATTAGACTTCCTGAGTTTTAGATGAATACTTTGACTATACAAGTGCGTATTTGCTTGTACGAAAGTTAGAAATAGAAAAAATAACAATACTTTCATAATTAGGAGTATCTTCACAAAGAACACGAGCCGTTCTTTTTCCAACAGAATTTTCATAAATTTGACAAGAATTAAAGTTTAATATTATCACACGATTTTTTAAGCTTTTTCAAATGTCAGGGTGTGTCAGCATCCTGACTTTATTTGCTTCTAAATTTCTTTGGTATATACGGTTATCTTCCTCCTTTCAATTTTAAATTTGATAGATTTTGTTAATTCTATAATAGAAAGTATTTCCTCAATACTTTCTCGTCTGGACATTCTCATTGTAAAATTTTTATCTTTCCAATTTTCGCCTTCGTAAATCACTTCAGCATCATACCAACGAGCAAGGACAGCCATGATGTTCTTAATATTTTGATTATTGAAAATAAAATAATTATTCTTCCAAGCGATCTCCGATTCAGCATCAAATCTTTCTACCCCAATTTCTTCAGATCCTACAAATGCTTTCTGACCAGGCGTGAGATTAATAGATTCTCCAGTATTTGATTTCAATCTAATCGCCCCTTCGAGCAGAGCCACTGTAGAGCTTGATGACGTAGCCTCTCCCTCATAACTTGATAAATTAAAGCTTGTGCCCAATACCTTTATCACAACATCCTTTGATTCGACTAAAAAAGGTAGAGATTCATCCTGTGCCACTTCAAAATACACTTCGCCCGACGCTTTGACTATCCGCTGATCGGAAGCAAATCGAGAAGGGAAACTTAAAGAGCTCGCCGCATTCAACCACACCTTTGTACCGTCTGGCAATAAAATCTGATATTTGCCGCCGACAGGAGTTTTCAATGTATTCCATTTTATATTATTTAAATGAGTGTTCACGTCTTCAAATACGTACTCTACATTTCCTTTATTGGTCTTCGTTACATGAAATCCCGATCTCTCAATATTTTCTCCTACTTCTAAATCCGCCAAATTTAACACCGTACCGTCACTCAACTCTAAAGAAGCCTCATCCGATCCCGGCTGTAAAAAGTCGTAAACAAGTTCAGATTCGCTCCCAGTTTCTAACCTAGGTAGATATTGTTTTATCAAAATGCCAATACCAACAAACATTGCCAATACTGCAGCATAGCGAAAAAAATCTTTTATTCGAAATCTTTTTGTTCTATCGGTATCAACATATTCATTCACTCGAGATAATATCTTTTCTTCCACTTCTTTTTTATTCCCTAACTCTTCTTCATCCCAATCTTCCATGTAAAAAGCTTCTTGAAAATGCTCGTTTACTGCATCCTCTTCCTCTCGAGTAGCTGTACCGGATATTATTTTCCAGATAAAATGTAAAATTCTCTTTTTCTCCACTTTTTAAAGACACTTTTCTAATAAGGGGAGTCAAAATGGAGGGAGATCCCCCAAAATAAAAATGAAATAATTAAAAAAAGAATAACAAAAGAATTTTATCTATTCCGAGTTTGATTCTGCGCAGAGCAATAGTCAGTTGATTTTCAACAGTTTTAGCAGATATATCTAATTTGGATGCAATTTCTTTGTGAGTAAGTTGATGGTTTCTACTGAGTTGATATATTTTCTTGCATCTATTCGGTAATTTTTCTACAATCTTTTCAACGTTCTTCATCAATTCTTCATATTCAATTTCATTTTGAGGATTGAACACTTCAATATGTGGCAAATCGTGAGAAGCTAAACAATTCGCCAAACGCATTTTCAACTTCACTTGACGATAAACTTCATACCGAACCGAAGCAAAAAGATACGCTTTAAGAGAATATGTAATATTAAGTCCTCGTCTGTCTTCCCATATTTTTATAAAAATCTCCTGTACAATATCTTCGCAGACAGAAGAATCTTGCAACGTCCGGGCAGCCATCTTGTATAAAGGCTCCCAATATCTCAACAAAATAGTTTGCATTGCTTTGTGATCATCTCTTTTTAAAAGAACAACCAACTTTTTGTCCAGATAATGGGAATAAGACATTTTACTTGTTATTTAAAAAATTGACCAAGGTTTACATGTAGTTAATATAATAAAATATTTTCAATAAAAAAGAATCACAAAATCTACATCAGACTAAAATTAAACGAAGAAGCTAGAGTTTTACCAAAGTAGAGCATATAATCTGTATAGCCTCGATACTATAAATAAAACGGGGAATCTTCTCCCTTGATTTAAAGATAAGGGTTAAGAATGCTCCCGATAAAACACTATTGTTTCAACATGTATAGTTAAATGAAAGAAGTTGAATTATTTAAAAGCTCACCTTCGCAAAAATCGGAAAATGGTCGGACGGCAGTCTGGCTATGTATCCTTTGAATGACAATTCTTCCGGAAAATCCCCTTCTTTAACATCTTCTGCATCGTTTACCTTGCTTCTATATGTATCTGTA
>DATGTY010000076.1:0-3213 GCA_035301605.1 Chitinophagaceae bacterium
AAATAGAGCTTATTCTTCCATAAAATAAAGGGTTTCCATTCCGAGCCATTAGATACTAAATCATGTTTTTCCAGAACTGCAGTATTTTCTCCATCTTTCAATCCGGATTCTTCCATCTCTTCTTCTTTCAAATTGTTCAAATCCACACATATATGTCCCTCACTCAAGCGTTTAGATAAAAGGTACAGATAAGAAGTCAGTTCAGGTTCATTAAAATAATTAGCAAACTGCTGATGTACATTGTTGGTTGATATCATAGGTTTTAAATATAATGACTAAAGTAGGAAATTTATATGAAATCCATGCCGGCTATGATCTTAAACGAAAACCATGTATCCACTTTCTGCCTAATTTATTATATTTTGTTTATATTGTAACAAAAAAATCATGTATCGTTATATATTTTTCATAGGTTTAGCAATATCCTTCCTGTCCTGCCAATCTTCTAACGGGAATCACGCTGCATCCTCACAGGAGTCAACGCAGGATTCAATAAGCATCACTCCTATTTATCATGCCTCCTTTGTCTTAGGAATGAACAAACAAACCATTTATGTAGATCCCATTAAAAGCCCTGACCTATATAAAGATTTGTCCTCTCCAGACCTGATTTTGATTACCCATGATCATGGCGACCACCTATCCATTAAAACCCTGAAAGCTTTACTCTCTCCCAATACCCTTATTTTGGCTCCGGAATCTGTAAACAAAAAATTACCAGAGCAATTAAAAGAACAAACTACGGTCATGAATAATGGTGATATTAAAAACGTAAAAGACCTTAAAATAAAGGCAATGCCCATGTATAACTTACGACCCGAAGCTAAAAAATTCCATCCAAAAGGAAAAGGGAACGGTTATTTAATCACTTTTAAAGATAAAAGAATTTACATCTCAGGAGATACAGAAGATATTCCTGCAATGCGTCATTTAAAGCATATTGATATTGCATTTGTCTGTATGAACTTGCCTTATACCATGTCTGTTAATCAAGCTATACAAGCAGTACTTGCATTTCATCCTAAAACAGTCTATCCTTACCATTATAAAGGAACAGACGGCTATAGTGATGTTCAAAAATTTAAAGAAACAGTAGAACAGAAAAACCCAAATATTCAGGTCAAACTTTTAAACTGGTATCCCAATAGATCAAAGTAATAACCTCCAAGTGGGGTTTATAACAGTAATTCCACATTCATCATTTAAAACTCACTGCCTTTACTGGAGATATTTTACGTACAATCAGAGTAGGAATAATCAAAACCAACAGACAAATTATTAAAGTTGCAAGATCAATACCTACCACTTGCCACCACTCTATTTTAACAGGGGCGGTGGACATGTAATACGTTTTTTCATCCAATGCAAAAAAGCCTGTTGTTTTCTGTAACCATGCAATTCCCAGTCCGATGACATTTCCTATAAATAAACCGACAATCGTGATATATCCCATTTGGTAGAGGAAAATTTTCTGTATTTGCCAATTGTTCATTCCCAGAGATTTCACCACACCAATCATATTCACACGTTCCAAAATCAATATCAATATTGCTGTTATCATATTAATTATAGCCACAATAGCCATGATAATCAATATAATCAGTTCATTCATATTCTGAAGATTAAGCCAGTCAAATATGTTTGGATTGATTTGATATATAGACATTGCCACCAGATTGCGGGGTAAAATTCCATGATAAAGCCGGTCTTTAAAATGCTGTACCTGATTATAATGATTCAGAAAAATCTCATATCCGCCAATTTTGTTCTTATCCCAGCCATTTACATCTCTTAGTAAATTAATATCACCAATAATAAAAGTTTCATCATAATCACTAATGCTTGTCTTGTAAATACCCCCGACAACAAGCTTCCGAGCTTTGGGTGTCATGCTGTTCTTTTGAACAAAATAGGCTATAAAAGGATCATGTAATTTCAACTTCAAATCATTCGCCAATTCCCTGGAAATAATGATTTGATTAGTGTATCCGCTGTCGGCAAAAGTCAGCTTATTCCCTTCTTTTAAATAAGGAGTTAAGTGTTGCCAATCATAGGAAGAATCAATTCCCTTAAACATGACCCCTTCAATTTCTTTATTTACTTTTAAAATAGCAGAACGATGCGCATAGACAGAAATAGAAGCCACGTCGGGCATTGCGGCAATGTCTTTTTTTAGAAGAATAGAATCTTTAATAGGCACATCTTCCGTGAGTAATCCCGAATAAGGTTGGAAAGTAGTCACATGTACATGCCCCCAGAAATCAAAAACTTTATGACTGATTTCTTCTTGAAATCCATTCACCAAAGCCACGGTCAAAAGCATTACCGCCACACTTAGTGAAGTGGCAATCAGTGCAATGCGGATAATAAATCGAGAGAACGTCCGTTCACGATTAAAGGCAATTCTTTTCGCAATAAAATAAGGTAATCGCACGGAATGAATTTGTTTTTAGATTCAAACCTACAGATTTTAGCTAAGAAAATTTGATTAAAAAGTGGTTTTCTTTTAAAAGGTAAACATTTTAGCTAAATTCGATTTATAATTATTGCTATGCAAAAGATTTTTTTATTTATTGGGTGCCTGTTTTGCTTTACAAAAGTTGGCTTTACACAGGTAAATACAACGACACCGGATCATGTTTATTTAGATAATATTAAAACCGTTAAACTTGCTCCTGTTGATAATCCGCTCAAACTTCCAATCATAAACCTCAACAGTAGCCAAAAGCTACTCTTAAGCTTTGATGATTTAGATAGCCAGGTAAAAGATTATTCTTATACCCTCGTTTTATGCAATGCAGATTGGACTCCCGTTAATATGAGTCCTTTTAATTACATAGACGGCTTTAAGGAAAACAGAATCAGAAATTACCACTACTCTACACTGCCTTTGCAAAAATACATCCACTATCAGGTAAGGATTCCAAATAGAGATATCAAACCAAAATTGTCAGGAAACTATCTATTGAAAGTGTATGTAAATGAAGAAGAAAAAAAGCTGGCTTTTACCAAACGACTCATGGTCACACAAAATAAAGCAATTGTACATGGAGAAGTCAAACAACCTACCAATCCAAAAGTATTTAAACGCTACCAAAGAATAGATTTCGACGTCAATCTACAAGGTCTTTTTGTCAATAACCCCTTATCTCAGGTGAAGGTATTCATACTGCAAAATGGACGCTGGGACAATGCCGTAAAAAATTTAAAACC
>DATGTY010000077.1:0-2472 GCA_035301605.1 Chitinophagaceae bacterium
GATCCAAAAGCTGGGCTATTTTTTTGGACGCACCCTCCATAGAACTTTCCAATAGGTCGAATAATTCGGTTCCATCTATTTTTTGAACAATCGCTACTGCTGTTTCCTTTTGGGAAGGCACCAATTTTTCTTTTTGGAGCAACATCCCCACAGTGCTCAGTTCTTCAAAGGTAACCCCTTGGGCTAAACCGTCTTCGACTTCGGATTGTCCCTGCCTGTTCCATTCCTCTTCCTCTTCTTCAAGATCAGGCATTTCATCAAAAACATCCTCCAGCTCTTCCTGCGGAATTTGAATATCAACTTCTTTTTCGTTGATTTCTACCTCAAAATTATCCGCTTTCTCAACATCTTTTTCACTTTGGTATTCACTGACAGGTTTTGGCATAGATTGTCTTTTAAGGGGTTTGGTTTTTCCCATTATATCAGGTATATCCCGAATTACTTTATCTTCTTTATTTGCTCCTTTTCTCTGTTTCCGAGGATCAACTTTATCAGCAAGAAGCAAGAAAATAATAATCAGCAGGCATAGTAATATTAGAATTTCCATAACTATAAAATTGGTTTGTACTTGTCATTAAAACTTTTGATGATTTGCTCGCCAAACTCCTCAAAATGATATTCCAAAACATTGTCCAAATAAGCATAAATAGACAGTTTATTATCTCCTATCACCTGTGCTATACGGGATAGTTTTTCGTGGAATTCAGGACGGATATAAACTGTTTTACCATCTCTGGCATTGGTATCCGGATTTTTAAAAAAGATAGCCTCATAATCCGCCTTAACTGTATTTCTTGATTTGGCTTTTTTTGGGGTGCTTGATTTCTTTTTTAGAGCCTGAGAATCCATATTTTTTGTTTCTGAAGATTTATTCATTGGTTCTTTTGGAAGTCGTAATCCTTCCTCTTTTATGCCATCGACCATTAAGTTCATCATCAGCTCTTCATCGATTTCGGAAGCTTTTTTGTTTTTCTTATTTGTAGCCATAATCGTAATTATAATTGGGTGATTTTTAAAAATTCATTGACAAAGAGATCCAACTGAGTGGTTTTCATCAACCTCTTATCCGGTGGTAATACGGTAGAGCGGAAAACAGCTTTACTGTTTACCTCACTTTCTTTACGAAAGCGGATACTGTTCTTGATTCGGCTTTCCATTAGATTCAATCCCAACTGTTCTATGAGATTGTCATAAACCTCATATAGCGGCGTTCTTTCCCTTCCATCTACCCGGTTCCAAAATAAGTGGATGGTTTTTATAGAAGTTTCCCCTTTTTTGCGAATGACATCGTTTAAGAGTTGTGTAAAAATGAGCGTACTTCCCATCACTACTCGATCCGCTATAATTGGAGTAAAAATATGGTGCATTCCCGCCAAGGCTTTAAGGATTCCTGGGGTGTTAACCGTTCCGGGTAAATCAAAAAGCAGTACATCTATGGGTATCGGAGAAGCCTCTAAATATTCTTGAGCCGCTTCCAAAACCTGCTCTGCTTTGTACTGCATTATGGGATAGGCTTTCTTGTTAATACTCGTAAACTGTTTGTAGGCAAGCCTCTTCAAATTTTCGTTTTCCATTACCATTGCCAAATCACGGGTTTTCATTTTCATCAAACTATGTTGTGGAAAATCCGCATCAAATACCGCTACATTATAGCCTAATCGATAATGAAGCGTGCTGGCTAATAAGGTAGTAAACGTACTTTTTCCTACTCCGCCTTTTTGAGAGGAAAAGGCAACAAAAATGGTTTTCTGTTTCGTTTTCATTTTACTGTTATTTTTAAATTATATATGGTTTTTATCTACATACGTTTTTATAGTTGTAACTGTGTATCATTGACTCTATCGGAGTCTGCCACTTTGTAGGGAAGTATTCAAATTATTCGAGACTTAAAGACCTATTTAAGCACTTCATCCTCTCTGTATATTCTTACTTAAAACCTTATAGACAATCTCATTTAGGTACTTGATTCTTCCTCTAAATAGATACTTCTATAAAAGATTATTGTCATATCTATTGATAGTTCTATCTCCATACTTTTTTACTTAGATCTTTAAGTATTTGGATAATTACCTCCGTACTTATTTATGTTGTTACCGCTGTTTGTAAAGACAAAGAAATGCAGATATATAAGTGCTTTTATCGAAAAGGGGCATTTGGCACGTAAAGGCAATATTTGTCCGCTCTCATCATTGCAACAGTCACATTAACAATAACTTACTTTGTAAATATTATTTAACAATCGATTTATGCAAAATCCTGTTGATTTTTTGGTGAATTATAAAATCGGATTTAAACTGATTTTTTCCCTTAGCTTAAATTTTTTTAGATGGACAGAATTATGTGTTCGCCGGAACACAGCAAGTTGTGTTTTGATCTGCTCGAAACGTTCTCCGCTGCTCAAAACAACTTGCCCTTGCAGGGAGCTAAAAACGCCCTCCGAAGTCGGGGTTTTGTATGAAATTAAGATGGAGT
>DATGTY010000078.1:0-5688 GCA_035301605.1 Chitinophagaceae bacterium
ACAAATCTCGAATCTTCCTGCTGTTTTGGATTCGTTCGAAAGCCAAAATATCTTTTAGAAGATAAGCATTCACCAGCTCTTTGAGTACCTCTTTTTTCTCTTCTATCGTCTTTAAGGTGACGACTTCAGGATAAGAACCAAAAATCAACCGTTCTTCCAGATTCTGTTTGGTCTCGAGCCGGTTTTCTATTTCATTCAGCTCTACCTGGGCAACAGGATATAACTGATAGGTGAAATTCCTTCCGGTGAGCGGCTCCCCCGTTTTATTGCTTAAATCAAACGAAGAAGACCCTGTTGCTATAATAGTTAGCCCTTCAAGCTCATCAATCATTAGTTTTAACTTTTTTCCAATGTCGGGAATAACTTGTGCTTCATCAATGACGAGTAGTTCATTTTCTCCGATAAGACGCTTATAATTGGCAATACTTCTGTTTTCCAATAATTGCTGTACGTCAGCATCTTCTGCGTTAAGATGTAAAAAAGGAATACTTAATTCTTTTTCTATTGTTTTTAATAGGAAAGATTTTCCTGTTCGTCTTGTGCCAAAGAGTAGTAATACTTTATTTGAGCCGATTCTTTTTTGGATAAGCACGGCCATTTTTCTTGGAATCTTCATTTTTTCTCTTGATTTAATCTATTGATAGACCAAATTTACGTTAATTCTGTCAGTTTACTGATTAAATTTACGTAAATTTGGTCAATATTCTGACTAAATCAAGGTGCTTGATAATATAATCCCATTAGTTTTTTAGCCTCTTTTACTGTAGCTGCTGCTGATTCCCGAGCCTTTTCACTACCTTGTTTGATAATTTTTTCCAAATAGGCGGTATCCTCCAGAATCTCGTCTGTTCGTTTTCTTATGGGTGAAATAAAATGTACCATATCTTCTCCCAGCTGCTTCTTCATATCACCATAGCGAATTTCACAATTTTGATAATTCTTCTCAAATTGTTCTATGACTTCAGGTGCAGAAACTAAGGACATCAGTCCGAATAGGTTTTGGATATAATCAGGTTTCGGTGTATTGGGGGTTTGCGGACCTGCATCGGTTTTGGCCTTTTTAATCTTTTTTATGATTTGTACATCGGAATCAGCTAAATAGAGGGTGGCTGATTCATGTTGACTTTTGCTCATTTTGCCGTCACCATTGAGGCTGCCAATTTTAACTAAATCTTCGCTTCCATCATTAAATCCCTGGGCTTCCGGGAATAAGTTGCCGTAGCGATGATTAAATCTTGCCGCAAAATTCCGAGCCATTTCAAGATGTTGCTGTTGATCTTTTCCAACCGGAACCTTTTTGGCACGATGTAATAAAATGTCCGCAGCCATTAAAACGGGATAGGTGAGCAGACCTGCATTAATATTCTCTTTATGTTGTCTGATTTTTTCTTTAAAGGTGGGAACTTTTTCCAGTTCTCCTTTATAAGCCAGCATATTTAATAAAAGATAAAGTTCAGCTGTTTCAGGAACCTGACTTTGTACATAAAGCGTTGCTTTTTCCGGATCCAATCCGGAAGCAATATTTTCTGCCAATACTCTGTAAACACTCTCTTTAAGGTGTTTGGGTTCAGGGTGAGTCGTTAATGAATGTAAATCTGCAACGAAGAAATAACAGTCATATTTCTCCTGCATTTTTATAAAATTAAGAATGGCTCCAAAATAATTTCCAAGATGTAAATATCCAGTAGGTCGAATGCCACTAACAACAATTTCTTTTTCCATAGCGGGCAAAGTTAAGTATTATCGCGCTTTCCTTTCTTCCTTTTATCAAAAATAAGAATGCTGATAAATAATCCGGGTTAAAATTTAACTTCGCATCAACAAAGGATAATGTAAAATGCTTTATCTTGCTGTCAAAAAAAGACATGGCGTTCAGGATATACACCAAAACAGGAGATAGCGGACAGACTAGTCTTATCGGCGGAACGCGGGTTTCTAAAGGCAGTCTGCGAATTTCTGCTTACGGAGCCGTAGATACTACCAATGCTTATATTGGTTGGGTAGCTGATTTATTGAAAAGCGAAGAGGTCGTTTCCTTCTTCAGGAATGTTCAAAACCATCTATTTACTATTGGTTCGCACTTGTCTGTAGATCCTAAAAAGGAACTTAAAATGACGCTTCCTGAACTTCATCAGGAGGATATATTGGCATTGGAAGAAAAAATTGATGAATTTGATGTTCAATTACCCCCTTTACGGTCTTTTATTCTGCCGGGTGGACATGAGAAAGTATCTGCTTGTCGTATTGCCCGATGTCATTGCCGTGATGCAGAGCGTGCCTGCGTAGAACTTGCTGATGCCGGGGAAGAATTGCCCGACTTTGTGCTGCCCTACTTGAATAGATTGAGTGATCTTTTGTTTGTGTTGGCGCGCATGACTGCAAGAGAGCTTCGTGTGGATGAAATGCAATGGCAGCCTGAAAAGTAATCTCTTTTATTTAATTCAATATTTCCACTTTCGTTTTTTTATTTGACTTTGATAGAATACGTAAAGGTCATATTAATGTCAAAATACAACCATTTCCTTGCTTTTAGCCTTTATGTATTGGCTATTTTGTGGAACTTTGCATTTCTCTTAGGTCTTCATTTTGTGAAAAAATGAAGTAAAGAAGTCTTGGATTAAGTAAAGAAATGAAAGCTGGCAATGTCGTTTTTTAAAACGAGAATTAATATATTATTTATCCTTTTCCTCTTGGTAGGTTTGCACGCTAAAGGTCAAAAGTTCCAGCGGGGAGACACCCTGTTAACAGGCGAGGACTTGAATGCCGTAGTGGTGACTGCGACAAAAAGCAGTCGTAAATTGGCAGATGTTCCTATGCCGGTAAACATCATTGGGAAGGCAGAGATTGAATCATCAGGCTCTAATCGATTGGATGAGATTTTGTCGGAACAGACGGGATTGTCTATTGTAAATGATCATGGTTTTGGGGTGCAGATGCAGGGCTTGGGACCGGAATACACTTTAATACTCATTAATGGAGAGCCTATTATTGGCCGTATTGCAGGAACGCTTGATCTGAAGCGTATCTCTCTGAATGATGTACAACGAATTGAAATCTTAAAAGGTCCTTCCTCCAGTCTGTATGGATCGGATGCACTTGCTGGGGTGATCAATATTATTACGAAGAAAGGAAGAAAAAAAAACTTGCGTATTCGTTCGCAATATGGCTCCTATAGCGCTTTTGATAATACGATTACCGGAACGCTTGGATTAAAGAATAAGGGTGCTGTTTCTCTGTCTGTTAATAGGTATAGTACCGCCGGCTATGATTTATTGCCTCATAAATATGGGAAAACCGTGAATCCATATGTGGATTATACCTTTAGAGGAAATTTACATTATCAAATAACGCCCCAATTAAAACTCCAGTTAAGAGGTCATTATTTTACGCAGACGCAGGATAATGATTATCTCGTAAATACGGTGAAAGATTCAGTTGTGGTACAAGGAGATGGAAAAGAGCAGGATTATCGAATAGCGCCTGTATTTACATATAAATTCTCTCCCGATTGGAAATTAAAATTACGTAGTTATTGGTCTCAATATAAAGCGGGGCAGGATTTGAGCGATATTAAGGAGGATACTTCCTATGAGCATACTTACTTTCATCAGAGCTTGTGGAAAGAAGAATTACAATCTCAAAATATTCTGAATCAATATCAGGTCTTAACGACCGGGATTGGATTTGTTTATCAAAAACTAGATGCTTCCCGCTATCAGGGAATGAAGGAAAGAACAGATTACTATTTATATGGGCAACATGAATGGCATCCGACTGCAAATTGGAATATTTTAACCGGTTTACGATTAGATGCTTCTTCGGATTATGATCCTCAGCTCAGTCCGAAAATAGCAGCACAATATAATTTGGATAGACATTGGAAGTTTAGAGCTTCTGTAGGGATGGGTTATAAAGCTCCGGGTTTTAGACAGCTTTACCTGGATTTTACGAATAATGAAGTGGGTTATACTGTTTTAGGAGCGAAGGTCATGAAAGAAGCCATTGCCAAAATGGGAGAAAGGGGACAAATTGCCAAAACAGATACTGCCAAGTTGAATACAAACCTCAAACCGGAGACCTCTATTGCTTACAATCTGGGAGTGACTTATCAGGCTACTGCTGGCTGGAAAGTGAATGCCAATTTGTTTAGAAATGATATTAAAAACCTGATAGATACACGTGTTGTAGCCATGAAATCTGATGGTGCACCGCTTTTTGGGTATCATAATATTCGTAGGGTTTATACAGAAGGTCTTGAGTTGGGGGCGAGTGTTCCTCTTTTTAATCATAAAATGAGGGTAAGCCTGGGTTATCAGTTTTTAATTGCAAAAGATAAAGATGTGATTGATTCTATTCAAAAAGGGAAGGTTTTTAAGTGGGTAGGATCCGGTGTGGATAGAGTATCTAAACCTATTAATGAATCAGATTATGGCGGGTTGTTCAATCGATCTCAGAATACCTTTAATTTAAAAGTTTATTACAGCTACAATTCCTGGTCAATTAATTCGAGACTGATTTATCGTGGGCGTTTTGGATTTATGGATACCAATGGGAATTTGGTATTGGATGAAGGAGATAAATATGCTCCCGGTTATGCCCTAGTGCATTTGGATATAGCTAAGGAATTATGTTCCGGGAAATTGAAAATAGAAGGGGGTGTAAAGGATTTGTTTGATTATACCGATCCGAAGCATTTACCATATATTCCGGGACGAAATTTTTATATCAGCGCGACTTTTCATCTTTTTTAATACCTATTACATTATAAACACTAAAAACTAAATAATCACTATGAAAAAAGCAAACATTGTTCAACTTAAAAATGTATTTTTGATTGTTTTGCTCTCATCTGCTTTTATTTTTATGTCTTCATGCTCTGATGATAATGATGACGTGCCGACGCCCCAGCATACGTTGGATTCTGTCTTTATAGATACACTGGATGTTGGCTATGTGATACCAGCCGGAGGACGAGACTTTGATATGGATACTACGAATCATTATGTGCTTTTTGATTTGAGCGAAGGAAAAGTGGTTCCTACAGAAGATTCTGCAAGTACAAAATGGGATATTGGATTTTATGGACCTTACGTTTTCAATGGTAGCGATATGATCCTCAATAGTGGTATTCATGGCCCCGGTTCTGTGAAAGCACAAATAGTTAACAGACCTTTTAATGAAGTGCTGACTGCACCATCTGAAGGATATGAAATGGACAATCAGAACAGTAACGTATTTAGTAACGTACCTAATTACCAGCATGATACCCATTTAATCATTCCAAACGATTCCGTGACTTATCTGATTCGTACCAATGAGGGAAATTTTGTAAAATTCAAATTAATAAGTCTTTATAAAGGAAAACCGTCAGAAAGTGAGTTAGATTTTAATACTTCTATCTTGGGTTATTATTCCTTTAAATATGTGATTCAACGCAACGGCACTAAAAGTTTTACTGAAAAATAAAAGGTATCATCATGAAAAGATATAATTTAAATTGGTTTATATGTGGTTTGGGGGCAATCGTATTTTTATTTTCTGCTTGTTCTAAAGATGGGGATGAACCTGCTCAGCCTGATGAGGGGAAGCCTTTATCTTCGGTTTTAGTAAAAAATCTGCCTGCTGATCCTTCCACTAGAGATCTGAATGATGGAACGCCTATTGGCGCAGATCATAGATATACTTTCT